>CALELJ010000103.1 GCA_937902445.1 uncultured Treponema sp.
AACCTGATACTGTTTTGATTCGGCATTGAGTTCCCTTTCAAGAATTTTTATGATTTTCTTTTTTCTACGGAACTCGTTGATAAACGCATCATTGCTGTGGACTATGCAGCTTGTTTTTTCTTTTCTTGCCTTCCCCATGAGGCCTTTGAGAATTTCCACAGCATCCCTGTAAGAGTCCGTATCTTCCGGAACACTTACAGATGCCGCCATGTATTCAAAATGATAGCCATCACCAAGTTTACCCAGAGTCCTGTTGTACCTTGCGAAGGCTTCCCTTATCTGTATCTCAAGATTTTCAACCGCACCATGATAGGAGACGATCATGAACTTTGATCCATTCCTGTAGAAATTTCCGTCGATGCAGACGCGGAAAGTACGCACAAGGTTGTAGACCATGTTGTCAACTTCCGTCGAGCCGAATATTTCCTGCATAACGCCAAGGTTTTCAACAGAAATCATTGAAATAGTACAGCGGCGGATTTTCTTTCCCATGGTTCGGGCAAGATACTGTTCCGTCTTGAGACCGGACTTGTAGTCGATTTCAATTCTGTCAGACTGGATGGCGAGGTACATGAGAATCATGGTGACGGCACCTGAACACCCCGACATGAGCCAATACTCATTCACAAGCTGGAAAGACATTACGACGGCACTGACCACAGGATATGCCATGAATACCGAAAACATTCTTGAAGACAAGGCCCGCCTGTGCTTGAAAACCGCAATTTCCGTGACGATTACCTGAAGCCCCGTAATCACGAAAGTGCAATACTTGAGGCTGCCCCTGACATAACCTTTTTCCGGATCAAAACGGAAAATCCAGCCAGTCCACAAATTTGCGATTACAAGAAACAGATAGACTGCATAGATAAAAATCAGGGTTCCGTGATAGATTTTTGAAAATTTATGAACCGCCGATATTGAAGCATAAAAGTAAAGGCAGAAAATGAACGGAAGGGTGCAAAGGTTCAAAAAGAAAAGTGTCGATGTGAAGTTACTGAACCACAGGGAGTACCTTGTAAAATCTGTAATGCAGAAACATGAAAGAATATCCGACGCACAGGTAAGGATGAGACTTATGTCGCAAAGCAGGAAAAGCAGGTTGCGTCTCTCTTTCAGGTAGAAAGAAGTTACAATGAAAATGAAAAACACTATACCAATGATAAGAGAACAGAACTCACCAAGAATGTTGTACATTCTTCTATGATAACACGTTTTTATAAAATCATAAACATAAAAATCGACAAAAAAAGCCTTCCAGAACAGATTGTTTCAGAAGGCTTCCTGATAAAAAAGTAAGGCTATTTTCTTGTTCCGTCGAGAACGGATCTCAATGCACCAAGCTTTTCATTTGTTTCTTCCCATTCACGGTCTGGATTGCTGTCATAAACGATTCCGCCACCAGCCTGAAGTGTCCATGTGCTTTCCTGTTTGAGGGCACAGCGGATTCCGATGCAGAAATCAAGGTCTCCGCTGGTCTGAAGATAACCGATGGCACCGGCATAGAAATTGCGCTTGATTTTTTCAAGACGGCTTAAGATTTCAATGGCACTGATTTTTGGGCTTCCGCTTACAGTTCCGGCAGGGAATGCGGAACGGAGCACCTGGATCTGTTTCATTCCGGCCTTTACCTTTCCCTGAACGTCGCTTACAAGATGCATTACATGGCTGAAATATTCACAATCCATGTAGCGTGTAACCTCTACGGAACCACTTTCGCAGACACGGCCAAGATCGTTTCTTGCAAGGTCAACAAGCATAAGGTGTTCGCTCTTTTCTTTTGGATCGCCAAGAAGATTTGCCTTCAATGCTTCGTCCTCGGCTGAATCTTTTCCACGTCTTCTTGTTCCGGCGATAGGTCTGATAGATGCAATTCCATCACGTACGCGAACAAGGCTTTCCGGGCTTGAACCAACAAGCTGTCTGTCACCAAAGTCAATGTAAAGAAGGTATGGACTTGGGTTAATCGAACGGAGGCGGCGGTAGATTTCCATTGCGCTGTTTTCATTTTCAATCTGAAGACGGCGGCTTGGAACTGCCTGGAAAATATTTCCGGCGATGATTTCTTTTTTGAGCGCAACAACCTTTTCCTTGTACTCGCGCTCGCTCTGCTCAAGGTCGGTGATGGTACGGCAAGGAAGAGCTTCCTCAGGAGGAGCAAGGTACGAGAAGTCAAGGTCATTGAGACGCTTCTTCAAATTGTCGACAGCCTTCTGAAGATCGATCTGATGTTCATTGTAGTTGAAGGCAAACACGTGAAGCTGTTCAGTAAAATGATCGAAGACAATGTAAAGATGACCTGCGACAAATTCACTTTCCGGAATCTTCAGTTCATCCTTCTGTGGTGCAAGGTGGATCGTGTCACAGCGTGCACAGAACTCATAGCTCAGATAGCCTACTCCGCTTGCTGGCACAGGAATTCCTTTTA
>CALELJ010000104.1 GCA_937902445.1 uncultured Treponema sp.
GCTGTCAATGTTGAAGTTGACAAGAAGTTCATCAAGTATTCCATCATTATTTGGAGAAATATATCTTACCGCGGGACCTTTACTTTCAGCAGCCTTAGGAGCTGCAAACATCTGTGTTCCTGCAAAAACAAAAGCTGCAAGTGCAGAAACTTCAATAAACTTAATTGTTTTCTTTTTCATTTCTAAGTTTCCTTTTCTGATCGTTAAACAATTTTATATGGGCAATCGTTACAAAACAAAAAAGGGTCCGACATTACAGGCACAAAATACAAACCTAATAATTTTCAGACCCTTTTTTCAATATTTTACAACGTTATTTTTTAAGTCAGATTACCACATCTGGATTTCAGCACCAGATGTATCCTTCTGTCCAAGGTCAACTCTGGCACCACCACTGATTGCGGCAAGACCACCATAGAGGTACTGTGAAGCAAGTGAAGGTGTTACGCTGTGCTTTCCTGAGTTAATTCCAAACTTGTATGAAACACCAAGTGCACATGAACAGATTCCGTCCGAACCTTCAGCAAATTCACGGAGATTGAGCTGCCATGCAAGGTTGATCTTGAGTGCTTCACCGTAATCAAGTTCAACACCAACATCTGTAATGCAGTTTACGAAAGAAGGGATTGAAACATCCGCACTGACAGCAGCCTTCCAGCTTCCGCTTTCAACAACTGTTGCGGCAAATCCAACTCTTGGGGTGAAGATTGAAGGATACTTTGAAGATTCTTCATATCTGTCAAATCCCAGTGTAGGATAGTCTGCAGGCTTACCCATGTTAAGAACAGAAGCACCAAGGCGAGCATCCTTGAAACATCCAAGATCACCGACCTTTGCAAAAGCACCAAGATCAGCGCCGACTGCAAAATCAGATTTTCCATTATCCATCTCAGCATAGTGGCGATAGTAAACATTCAAACCAACAGAAAGCCAGTCGTTGATGTCCTTTGCGGCACCAACATGGAAATCGTAAATCTTTCCAACAGGCATTCTGTAAAGTTCAGACATTACAGAATTGAAAGTAGCTGTAAATGTACCCCATGTAGTTGGATAGAGAACACCCATTTCGAAAGCGCCACCAGCAGTCTTGTCTCCATCTTCCTGGTCAAGATTTGCAATGATGGTTCCGCTTACATCGAATGTAAGGATTTCACTTCCTGCAGGAAGAGCCGGATTGTAAGTGATCGATGCAGGAATTACGTTGAAAGCCGGACCACCAGCAGCAGATGAAGAAGAACCGCTGAGCATTTCAGGGTTTGTGAGTCTGAAAAGTTCTTCACCGCCAAATGGTGGATTATAGGCAAACAAAGAAGCAGATGAAACTGCAACAGCTGCGACTACAGCAAAAATCTTTTTCATAAAATAGACCTCCAAAATCTATATACAAATCATTTCAGTTGAAATTTGCAGACATTATATCATTTTTTTTATTTTTAAGGAATAACTCAGCATTATCAATCACTGAATCAGGAGTACTTGCACCTGCAGTCAGCGCAACGGTTCCCATCTCAAGGAATTCAGCCGGAATCTCCGAAACATCTTCAATAAGGGCAACCTTCCCACAGATCGAACATGCAGTCTCATAAAGCCGTTTGGTATTTGCAGAATTGCGGCCGCCAATGACAATGATGCCGTCAGACTTTCCCTTGAGATCGATCAGAGCATCCTGGCGTTCCATCGTTGCCGAACATATTGAATTGAACACCTGAACCTGCGGATCTTTTTCCATCATGACTTTTTTTATTTTCTCAAATTCATTTGGGCTGAAAGTCGTCTGGGCAATAAGCACATTCCTTTCAGATGGAACCAGTTCAATTGCCTCCTGTAAATTCTCAATCACTACATAATTATTATTCGAATATGAAGAAATGCTAAGAACCTCACCGTGATTTCTATCACCGGCAATCACAATCCGGTAGCCTTTTTCTGACCATTCCTTGGCACGCTTCTGGCTCAGATGAACCTTGGGACATG
>CALELJ010000105.1 GCA_937902445.1 uncultured Treponema sp.
GCTTAAGACGCGCCGCCAGCGTTCGTTCTGAGCCAGGATCAAACTCTCCATGATTTATTCTTAAGCCCGAAGGCTAAAGATTCCTCATAAAGTTTCCTGTCCCAATCAATATTTCTTGGAAATTGATTTTCAGGTCGGTTGGAGAACCCAACCGATTCATTTTGCTGACATATCTAGTTTTGTCTTTTTTTCCTTCCCTGTTTCTGTCAAACAACTTTTTGCAGCATCACGAAGACGCTGTCTCGTTTAGGTGAGCGATAATATATATCTCTAAACGATTTGCGTCAAGTGAATTTCTCGTTTTTTTTAATTTTTTTTCAAAAAAAAATTAATTTTCTTCGTACTCTTCCGTAGGTTCAGCAGGAGTCTCTTTTGCTTCCGCACTGTCTACACCTGATTCCTCATAGTCATCATTTGACGGAAGAACAATCTTCTGGCTTTCAATAGCCTCAAAAAGGCCTTCCTCGTCCATGGCATCAACAAGGTCCTTTGCCTGGGCACGGGTAAGGTACAGAAGGTTTCCGACATAATGAACGTCAACATCTCCCTTCTTCTGAGGAGAAACAGTATCAGGAATTCTGATTCCAAAATACGGAGACTTGCCTACAAACACATAGCCAAAATAAGTCTTTGGCTCAACATATGTGGAATACTGGAACGGACCCCATTCAAGCTTTGTACGGGCAACACCATAGGCCTTTACGAATTTCTTCTGTCTTTCAAGACGCTTGTTTTCATAATCATCAATATATTGGGCGTAAGCAGCCCTCAAGGCATCACGTGCATCCTTATCAAAAAGGATTCTTTCCTTTATTCCCAGACCGCCATTCTTGTAGAGCAGCCCCGCAGTTCCGTTTTTTGGATACACAACAACGGAAAATTCAACGGCAACAAGCTCGTGTCCAAAAGTCTTTTCAAGCCTCATGGTTCCGGTACCAAGTTCAGCAGGCTCATACCTTCCAAGCCTGATTTCAGTAATATGATCCTTAAGCCTGTTCTTTGCTGCAAACCCACAGGCAACAGCTGATGCGAGAATAATTCCGGCGATAATTTTTTTCATTTTTAAACTCCAAATATTTATATTAGCGGCTGTCCCATTGTTTTTACCATCATGAGACAACCTGTTAAAGACAAAACTGCGGATCAGTCCAAATCCATTGTATTTAAAATTTTCTTCAGTTCAGAGAGTTCCGCCTTTGAGAAAGTCACTCCCTTGCCCATTTTTTCATGCTGCGGATCCCAGGAACGTATGTCATATTTCGCAGGCCTTCCGCCCCATGATACAAAATTCAGCTCCAAAGTCCATCCTGTTCTGGAAGTGGACAAAACTCCGAGTTTGTCTTCAATAACCGGTGGTGTAAAATCTTCTGCCATAATAACCTCCATTGAAATCCGTCATTGTAATAATATAATCAATTTTCTTAAAAAACGTTACACAAGAATGCATTTTAGGACAGAAAATCAAATTTGTAAAACCCGAAGATCCGTCAGAATCCTCAAGGCCAACATTTTATTGCCGAAAATAACAATATATAGTAAACTCTTTAATATTAATAAATTGATATTTGTTAAGCGGAATAACGTTCAATCGGGAGGATACGATGTTCAAAAGTAAAATATTGATGCTTACGGTTTTCGCAGCCTCAGCATCCCTTTTAATGGTTTCATGCGGTTCAGCACCAGCGGAAGAACCTGCACCAGTTGAAGAAACTGCGGACGAAAAAGTTGAGGAACAGATTCCGGAAACTGAACCTGTGGAAGAAATTACAGACGAAGATTCAGATTCTGAAGGAACTATCGATTCACTGTGGAATTCAATCGATTCACTCAGACAGGCAGCTATCGATTCCGGAGCCGATAAACTTGCACCGGAAGCTTTCAAGGCAGCTGAAGACGAGTACAACAGACTTAAGGAAGGCAACGCTTCCGAAGAGGAACTCCTTGCACTCAAGGCACGCTACGAAGCTTTGAAGTCTTTTGCGGAAGCAAAGGCAAAGAAAGAAAAGATCGATACCCTTGGTCTTGCTTCATACAACCAGAAAATCTACGATGAAGGAGCTTCTCTCATTGAAGAACTTTCAGGAGAAAATACTCTGACATCAGCTGAATGGGGAACAAAGGCAGTTGCAGCAAACGGAGCCATGACAGCAGTTCTCGAAACTGGACTCAGAGCAAAGGCCCGCGAGGAAAGAGAAGCTGCAGTCGAAGCACAGAAAAAGGCAAACAGCGTTAAATGCTACGTTTCACGCAAGGCTGAATATGAAACATTCGTAAACGCATTCAAGTCAGGCGACCAGAAGTTCGTTACAAAGAATCCTGAGGGTGCCCTTGAAAAATACACAAAGGCAAAGAACGGATTCAACGAACTTTATGCATCAGTAGGAGACGCACGTGCCAAGGCACAGGCTGCCATCGACGAAGCAAAGAAACGCGTTGCAGCATCTGAAAATGTTGCAGTTCAGGCTGATATTGAAAAACCTCTTGGTGACGAACCAGTTGAAGGAATCGAAGAGGCTGACACAAAGCTTCTTGAAGAAGACGACTACTCGGAATCAGCAAGTGCAGAAGTTGACCTTACAGCGGAAGAAGTTCCTGCAGAAGACCTTGTAGAAAAAATCGAAGACGGAATAAATTCCATCATTGACACAATGGAGGCAAAATAATGAAAAAGATCATAGCTTGTATTGCAGCAGCTTTCACAGCAGCATCAATTTTTGCCGCCAGCTACACTAACAACACATACCAGAAACTCGCAAGGGAATATACAGTTAAAGCTGAAAAGGCCCTTGATGCAGGAGAATATGTTCTTGCGGAAGAATATGCGGCAAAAGCAAAGGAAAACGCAGAACTTTCTGACCAGTACATCAACCATATGCTGGCAAAGGAAAACGCTGAGAAAAACCTTAACCTTGCAAGAAACAGAGTAAAGTATGTTGAAGGCATCCACGGAAAGGAAAACTACCCTATTGCTTACGAAGCAGCAACAAAATCCCTTTCACAGGCTGAAGGAGCATTTGAAAAGGAAGACTGGGACAATGCAAACGCATACTCAAAGCAGGTTCTTGATATCCTTGCTGACGTAAAGGACATCACGCCTCTTCCAAAGTATTATGTTGTACGCCCATGGGCAACAGACAGAGACTGCTTCTGGAACATTTCAGGACGTCCTTATGTCTACAACAATCCATACCTTTGGGAAAACCTCTACGAAGCAAACAAAAAAGCTCTTCCAAAACCTGAGGATCCTAACCTTATTCTTCCAGGAATGAAGATGGAAATTCCTTCTTTGTCTGGAGAATTCCGCGACGGAACTTACAATCCAAAGGTTGAATACGAACCATACAGAGGCAGATAGTTTCTGTCCTTAAAAAATGGAACGGCCTGCACTGATTGAAGTGCAGGCCGTTTTCTTTTTAAACTTCATCAAATTGATCTTGCCATATACAGGGCGGCGGCGGCACACATAAGGGCGTGTGGATATTCCGCAGAACCCATTTTTTTCAGAACCTCAGTTTTAGGAATCTCCATGAAGTCGAGAAATTCATCATGGTCAAGGTTTTGAGTTCCGCAGAAAGAAAGACCTGTCGCAAGGTAAACATGGGTGTGATTGGCAAACAAGGCCGGGTTTGGATTCATTGTTCCAAGATGAACAAGGCTTGATGCAACGGCACCTGTTTCTTCCTTAAGTTCACGGACGGCAGCTTCTTCAGGAGACTCACCGGCATCTATGACTCCACCAGGAAATTCCACACTGAGTTTTTCTTCTCCATGACGAAACTGTTTCACCATAAGGAAGCAATCATCTTTTTCAGCAATCACAATGACCCAGTCAGCACACTCATTCACTATATAGTCGCCTTCAACTCCGGAAGCACTTTTATTATGTCTGACGGTTACGGTAAACACAGGCGTCCTGCAGAGTTCCGTCTTGCCTGAACAGGTCCACATCAATTCTTCATCTGTTTTCAAAGTATGCCTCCATCAAAATTGATTTTTCGCTTTTTGATTGTATAATTATAGTGATCCCGGGAGAACAAATTTTCCGGAGACTTTTATGATATCTCATGATTCATATTTTTCAAGAAGAAAATAAAAACTCATGCACTACTATATTCCGTAAATGTTGTGATTCTTACCTTAATCGTTATGGTGCTGTATCAATTTTGGACACGCTTGAACAGAGCGAAATTGAAAAACTATCTTATGATTATATGAAAAAAATCAAAAATAATATTAATGTCGATAACTTGTTAAAAGAATATTCCGGACGACCGACTCCGTTATATTTTGCTAAAAAACTTACCGAATATTATGGAAAAGGCAAAATATATTTAAAA
>CALELJ010000106.1 GCA_937902445.1 uncultured Treponema sp.
TAAGGTACGCACAGTTCACGGCATACATCTTGCTTGCATAATATTCCGTCATATTGCCCAAAAATTTTAACTGCGCAATCTACACACCGAATTGATACGGTGCTGCTTTAATTCTGAATTCTCGAAGGGATGATATTGGAATGGACAGCGAATTTTTCCTTGCGCTGGACGAAATAGAAAAAGAAAAAGCTATTGCCATGCTCGAGAAAAAATCTAAAGAATTTCCTGATAATGATATTTCAGACAGGTTGGCTTCCTTATGCAGTATGAATTGATCAGATTCAGCCTGTTTTGTATTTTTTCTCTTCCAATTGTAATTTCTGATATCAGAACAATGAAAATTCCAGTTTTATTCAGCTATGCCGGAATGGGATTTATGCTCATTTATTTGATCTTGATAGATGAAAGTATGGTTAAAATTCTGAGTCTAGTTATATTTCCTTTTCTGTTATTCATAACTGTAAAATTCATATGCCCAGGTGGCTTGGGGAATGGTGACATTCATTACGGTTTTTTCTGCGGCCTTTTTGGAGGTATAGCCGGAATCAATGCAGGATTGTTTCTGGCGGCAACTTTTGCAGCCATCTTTATGCTGACAAAAAAAATTAAAAAACTGCCTTTCTGTCCGTTCATGTTTTTTGGGATGATTTTTGGCAGGGTAGTTGTTTTATTGTATCTTTCAATGACCTGTCATGATCTGTCAGGTTTAAGCTGCTTTTTTTGCTAAAATTCCATGCCCCCGTATATTTCAAAAAATGGCACGATGAACTTCAATACGGCAAGCAGCAGGAATGTTCCAAGAATTCCTGTAATCAATGGCTCTGCCAGTGCTGTAATGTTTGAGATTGTTTTGCTTGTCAGTTCCGAATAATAGGATCTCAATTGCCTGAAGGTTTCTGTAGTTTTTCCTGATCTTTCGCCGATATGGATCCATTGCACCATTGAAGCGGGGAATACATCATGTTTCTTTAATGACTTGCTCAAACTGCAGCCTTTGAGCGTATCTTTATTGATTTCAATTAATTCCTTGCGAAGAAATGAATTACTGATTATTTTCAGACTTTCTTTCATCGAAAAGTCCAATGACAACCCGGATTCCAGCAGTATTTCCATCATGGAACAGTAATTTAAAAGTTCAAATTCAATTATTCTTTTGCCTGCAACTGGGCACATCATAATCATCTTATCAAAAAGATATGAAAAGCCAGGAGATCTTTTGATCAACTTTTTTATGAATACAATTGAACCAGTTAGTGAGATTAGTATTGCGATTGCATAATATAGACTGTGCTGGAGGTGATCAACCGTATTGCATAGGGTAGTTTCAGAACTTCCGCCTATTTGGTGGAACAGATCTTTCATCTTTGGAACCAGAAAAACTGCCGAAAGAACCATAATGATTATTGAAATCAGAAGTACTGCACAAGGATAGACCATTGCAGATTTTATCTTTGCTGCAAGCTTGTTTTTGTTGTCCAGGTAGAGATATAGTCTTGAGAATATTTTTCCTGCATTCCCGGTAACAGAACATATTTTGATCATTGCAGTGTAATATTCAGGGAAATAATCCTTTAGCTGTAATATTGCATCATAGAATGATTTTCCTTTTCTGATCTGTACATTTATCATTGATGCGATTGAACTATTTTTTGAACTGGATTCAGAAGAATCAATGATGTTCAGGGACTCATTCAGTGACAGTCCCGAAACCGTAAGCTGGTTCATCAGGCTTGTGAATTCCATTGTCTGCTTAAATTTTAAATTCAAATTTCTTCTCCTGATTATGATATCAATAGCTCTTTTTCAACATGTTCAATGGAAGTCAGATGTTTCTTTATTTTCAATTTTGCATCTTCCTTCATGGACTTGAATCCGCAGTTTTCAATTGTTTTTCGTATTATGTTTTCTGAACAGTTGCCTGAGATTGCTTCGTCCAGCTGCTTTGTCATTACGAAGGTTTCTCCAATTACAGTTCTACCTTGTCCATCAGCTTTTTTTACAAGCCTTTGAGCTATGGCGCCTTTTAAAACAGTTGCGACAATATAAGGTTCGATACCCATGTTGATCAGTCTTGTTATGGTTCCGATTGAATCATTTGTATGCAAAGTCGACAGAACGAGATGGCCTGTCAGTGCGGATCTTATGCAAAGCCTTGCTGTCTTTTCATCACGGATTTCTCCTACCATTATCACATCCGGATCCTGCCTCAGCACCCTACGCAAGATAGAATCGAAAGTAAGGTCAATCTGGTCATTTACCTGAATCTGAGTTACTCCCGGCAATCTTATTTCAACAGGATCTTCGATTGTGAGTGTTGCTTTGAATTCTGCTAATTCTTTAGCAATCTTCTTATCAACGTT
>CALELJ010000107.1 GCA_937902445.1 uncultured Treponema sp.
GGATCTGGTTGTCGTGGGTTCAAATCCCACCAGGCACCCCTAAAACTGATTCGCAAGAGTCAGTTTTTTTTGTTTATGGATACTTTCCATAAATCAGTTTGCGTTTGTAGCTCAACCGGATAGAGCATCGGACTTCGAATCCGCAGGTTGCACGTTCGAGTCGTGTCAGACGCACCTTAGCCAGCATCCGCTGGCTTTTTTTATTTCCAGCCGCAAGCAGGCTTAGACAGGTTCCAGATGGGAGCCCCCTTCTTTTTTAAGAAAACAACCTCAAAAGCAAAACAGCAAAAAAAACATGCGGAACCTGGGTTCTGACCAAACTGCGTTTTGCGACCAAATACTCCACCAGCTTTCAGTAAACAACCGCAAGAATTGTTGCTTTTGCAAAGCAAAATGGACGCGAATGCGGACAAAACAATTCTTGAAAGAGTGCCCAGCACTCTTAGAGCACCTAGCAGGCTTGGGCAGGTTCCAGGTGGGAGCATCCCCTTCAAGAAAAAATTCAAAAGCAAAACAGCAAAAAAAAACATGCGGAGTCCGGGTTCTGAAAAAAATGCGTTTTGCGACCCATTTAAATTCTGAGTGCGCAGCACGAAGCCTTACAAGTGGAAAGGGAGCACCCCAGCATTTTTTTCAGGTTCCGGACGGGAGCATGTTTTTTTTGAATTTATTTATTTTTTTTGAGATTTTTTTGAATTTGATATTGACATTTTTTTTAGGATTATATATAGTCTTAAACATCAACGCGACAAGCGCTGGTAAATAAAAAAAAAGGGCGATTAGCTCAGCTGGTAGAGCAGCAGACTCTTAATCTGCGGGTCGCAGGTTCGATCCCTGTATCGCTCATGAAAACCTCTCAGTTATCTGAGAGGTTTTTTTATTGCCCCACTCCACCCTAATCCGGCCAAAGAAAAACAATGCCGCATCTGGAGTTCCGGCTAAAAAAAATTGAAAATTATTTTTAATTTTTTACAATTGATAATTGACAAAACCAATGATATTTAATATAGTCTAGCACATTACGGAAGCTTGAACATACTTGTTCAGTCAGTAATCACCTGCGAGATTGGTGGAATTGGCAGACACGCTAGACTTAGGATCTAGTGCCTAGGCGTGAGAGTTCAAGTCTCTCATCTCGCATATAGATAATTTTGCGGAAATGGCTCAATGGTAGAGCGCGACCTTGCCAAGGTCGATGTTGCGGGTTCGATTCCCGTTTTCCGCTCGACGACGAAGCGATTTGAGTTTTCAAATCGCTTTTTTTTTTAGCAAAGGCAGTGTGACTGCCAAATAATTTTATTCAGGAGTTTCCCGTGAAAGTTTCAAAGGAAGTTACAAAACTCGACAATTCAGCAGTTAAACTTACTGCAACAATCTCAAAAGAAGAAGTAGTTGCCGGCTACAACAAGAACATCGCAAAGTATGCTAAGAATGTTCAGCTCCCTGGCTTCCGCAAGGGACACGTTCCACCAAAGGTTCTCGAACAGAAGTACGGAGAATCACTCAAGGCTGAAGTTCTTGGAGACCTCATCGACGAATCATTGAACCAGATTTTTGCTGAAGAAGATGCAAAGGATATCCGCCCTCTTCCATACTCACAGCCACGTCTTGAAAACGACAAGATTCCTGAGTTCAGCATGGAAAAGGACCTTGTTTACACAGTTGTATACGATATTTTCCCAACTGTAGAAGTAAAGGATTTCTCAAAGATCGAAGTAAAGGAACCACAGTGCGAAGTTGGTGAAAAGGAACTCAACGAAGAACTCAAGGCCATCCAGGAACGCAACGCAATGGTTGTTGACAAGAAGGATGGAGATCCAGTTGAAAAGGACAACATCGTTACAATCGATTACAGCGAACTTAACGACGACGGTTCAGTTGTAGAAGGTTCAAAGCGCGAAGGTTTCGTATTCACAGTTGGAACTGGCGAAAACATCTACAAGATCGATGACGACATCATCGGAATGAAGAAAGACGAGACAAAGGAAATCTCAAAGACATACGCAAAGGATGATTCAAACGAAGAACTCGCAGGTAAGACAAAGAAGATCAGCGTAACAGTCAAGGCTGTCAAAGTACGCGACCTCCCTGCCCTCGATGATGATCTTGCTCAGGACGTAAGCGAAAAGTACAAGACACTTGACGACCTCAAGAAGGACATCACAAGAGGACTTCAGGCAAACCTCAAGAGAAAGATTGCTGAAGTTAAGTCTCAGTCGCTTCTCGAACAGCTTGTTGAAAAGAACCCTATCGTTCTCCCAGCTTCAATGGTTGCCGCAGAAAAGGAAAACCGCTGGCAGATGATGGCTCAGCAGTTCCGCACAACTCCAGAACAGCTTGAGAAGATGGTTGCAGCAAGCGGCCAGTCAAAGGATGCAATGCTCGAGCAGATGACAGGAAATACAGAAAAGATGCTCAAGTCCCGCCTCATCGTTGATGCACTTCTCCGCGAAAAGAACATCTCTGTAACTCCAGAAGAAGTTGAAGCAGAATACGCAACAATGGCAGAAGAATCTGGTACTTCAGTTGAAGAAATCAAGAAGTACTATGACGAGCCACGTGCAAAGGAATACATCATTGATGAACTTAAGGAAAGAAAGCTTTTTGATGAACTTTACAAGCAGGTAAAGGTTTCAAAGGGTGACAAAGTAGAATTCGCTGACTTGTTCAAGAACAACTAATTTTTCTTTCCATGCTACAACCACAAGGACAGAACTCGCGTATTGATGTGAATTCCATCTTTGTGGTTGGTTTTTTTTACCTGGGATTTTCGAAAAACAGAAAAAAACATTATTTTAGTCATTTTTGCCGGCTTTTATTGCAAATTCCGCAATTTTGCTTATATTTATATTAGTAACATAAACAAAAAGGAAAGAATTAATGAACGAATTTATGAATTCACTGGTGCCTACAGTTATTGAAAGAAGCGGAAACGGTGAAAGAGCTTATGACCTTTACTCTCGTCTTTTGAAAGACAGAATCATCTTTGTGGACGGAGAAATCCGCGACGAAACAGCAGACCTTATTGTTGCACAGATTCTTTATCTTGAAAGTGAAAATCCTGAAAAGGACATCAGTATGTATATCAACAGCCCTGGTGGTTCAGTTACTGCCGGTCTTGCCATCTACGACACCATGCAGTACGTTCGCTGCGACATCCAGACAATCTGCATGGGCCAGGCAGCAAGCATGGGTGCCATCATTCTTGCAGGCGGAACAAAGGGAAAGCGCTATGCACTTCCTTCAAGCCGCGTCATGATTCATCAGCCTTGGGGTGGAACTCAGGGCCAGGAAAGCGACATTGCAATCCAGGCTAAGGAAATCGGACGTCTCAAGAAATTGAGCATCAAATATCTTTCACAGCAGACAGGCAAAAAAGAAGAAGAAATCGCCGCCGACATGGAGCGTGACTTTTACATGCCTGCTGAAGAAGCAAAGAACTACGGCATCATCGATCACATCATGAACAGTGCCAAGAAAGGAGTAAAATAAATGGCAAGACTAGGTAGATCCAGCCAGCCAGTATGTGCATTCTGCGGGCACCCTGCAAGCGACAACAGACGCGTTGTCCGCTCACCAGACGACCAGATCTGTATTTGTGAGCACTGTATAGCAACTTGTCAGGCAATTCTCAACGATGAGGCCCACAATCTGGCTCCGATAGATATGGAAACAATCCCTACTCCTAAGGAATTCAAGGAATATCTGGACCAGTACGTTATTGGCCAGGACTATGCCAAGAAAGTTCTTTCAGTAGCTGTATACAACCACTACAAACAGCTTTCCATTCCAAAGGCAAAGCAGATTGAAGACGGAATCAAGATTGAAAAGTCAAACATCCTTCTCCTTGGACCTACAGGCAGCGGCAAGACTCTCCTTGCACGTACACTGGCACAGAAACTCAATGTTCCTTTTGCCATTGCAGATGCCACTACCCTTACCGAGGCAGGCTATGTCGGTGAAGACGTAGAAAACGTTCTTCTCAAGCTCATCAATGCTGCAGATGGTGATATTGCCGCTGCAGAACGCGGAATCATCTTCATCGATGAAATCGACAAGATCGGCCGCAAGAGCGAAAATACTTCAATCACACGCGATGTTTCAGGTGAAGGCGTACAGCAGGCCCTCCTCAAGATTCTTGAAGGAACAAAGGCATCTGTACCTCCTCAGGGTGGCAGAAAGCACCCTAACCAGGAAATGCTTGAAATCGACACGACAAACATTCTCTTCATCTGTGGTGGTGCTTTCGTTGGTCTGGACAAGATCATCGAACAGCGTCTTTCAACAGCATCCATCGGTTTTGGAGCTGAAGGAACACACCGTTCAAGCGAAGAGCGCATGGAACTTTTAAGTCAGGTTACGTCAGATGACCTTGTTAAGTTCGGTCTTATTCCGGAACTTATCGGTCGTCTTCCAATGACAACAGCACTCAAGGAACTGAACAAGGATGACCTTAAGAAGATCCTCATTGAGCCAAAGAATGCCATCACAAAGCAGTTCCAGGTTAGCTTTGCAATCGACGACGTAGAGTTGAGCTTTGACGACGAGGCAGTTGATCAGATTGCTGAAGTTGCAATCAAGAGCAAAACCGGTGCCCGCGGACTTAGATCTATTGTTGAGCACATCCTTCTTGACCTTATGTACGAAGTACCAAGCGTAAAGGGAAAGAAAAAACTTGTCATTACAAGGGATATTGTTGAACAGAAGAACATCCCTACGGCAGACTCACTGCTCATCGAACAGAAATACGCATAAAAAAAGGGGCTGTCCCAAAAGTAATTTCAGGGTGGTTGAGCTTAGTCGAAACCACCACTTATAGTGGTATCGGGCATTTCGACATGCGGCTTCATGGAAGCTCCGCAGCCATATGCAATAACCCTGCCATGAATACTTATGGGACAGCCCCTCTCTTATTTACATACACCACATCTATTTTTTCCTGGATTTCAGCACATCCTTGATTATGGACACCGTTTCATCGGCTGTTTTTTCCCATGAAAAACGCTTGGCCCACTCTAGTCCCGATTCTACAAGTTTTGTTTTTAATTTTTCATCAGAAACAATCTGTTCTATGCATCTGGCGATATCCTCAACGTCATCACTGTCAAAATAAAGGACGTTTTCACCAGCAATTTCAGGCAAAGCCCCAGCCTTAGCACAGGCAACGGGAATACCGGATGCCATTGCTTCAAGAACCGGCAGACCGACACCTTCATTTACGGAAGGGAAAACACAGATTTCAGCATTTCTGTAAAGCTCAGGAAAACCGGAGCGAGGGAAAAATCCCGTCATGAAAATGTCACTTGCGGCACTTGAGTTAAAGGCAGCTTTCTGGACTTCATCGCAATAATCACCACCGCCGCCGGCAAGCACCAGCCTGTGTGGCAATCCGGTTTTTTCCTTAAAAAGTGTATAGGCCTTTATAAGTTCAATATGCTTTTTTTCAGGTCCCTGAATTCTGCTGCCATATATGATATAAGGCTTTTTGATCGCAAAAGGTTTTATGTCGACAAAATCAGAATTCTCAACGGAAGATTCAGGATAGAAAAGGCTGTGGTCGATTCCGTTATGGACAATTTCAATCCTGCCGCATTTTACACCACACCTTGCAATATCCTTTTTTACAAACATGCTGGAAGCTATGATGCAGTCCATCGAAGACAAGGCTTTAACAATGTGTTTTCTTCCCCAGAAGCTCATCTCCTCAAGAACATTGCTCAATATGGAATTAACAACGGCAATTGATGAAACCTTGGCCTTTGCCGGAACGAGTCTTGATCCTTCCGTGTAAAAAACGATGTCATAGCCGTTCCGCCTGCAGAATTTGTCAGCCTTTCTTTTATGCCATGCATTCTCAGCGGCATAAGTGTCCTTTACATCAAGCCCCTTGTAAGCGAAACTTCTGTTGGATGAATAAGTATAGCGGTCAGTTTCAGGACCAAAAAGTTCTATGTCGGCACCATCAGTTTCTGGAAGACACTTCAAGAGAGACAAAAGATAGGAACCAAGGCCGGAATTTCCATGTTCGAGTCCAAAGGTATCAACTCCAATTTTCATGGTTCAGATTATACTGTCAATGATGCAAAAATTCAATTTTGGAAGCAAAAGTAAAACAAAGGCACTTACAATTTGTCCTGATAATTTCTATACTAAGGCCATGAATTTCTCAGACTTCAACATCAACCAGAACCTCATAGACAAATTGAAGGAACTTTCAATAACTGAACCGACAGCAGTCCAGGCAAAAGCCATGGCACCCGTAGCTGAAGGCCGCAACATAATGTTCCAGAGCGAAACGGGAACGGGAAAAACCTTTGCCTACCTGCTCCCCCTTTTGACACGTCTCATGGCAACGGAAAATCCACACAAGAACGTAAGGCTCATGATAGTTTCTCCAACCTATGAACTTGCAGCCCAGATAAAAAACCAGGTGCAGGCAGTCAGCGCAGTGAAATGTGCCCTTCTCATCGGAGGAGCACCTATTGCACGCCAGATAGACATGCTCAGGGAAAAACCGGAAATCGTCATAGGCGGCCCATCACGCCTTCTGGAACTGATACACCTTAAAAAGCTTAAGGCAGATGCCATAGAAACCCTTGTCCTTGACGAAGCGGACAGACTATTGAGCAAGGAACTGAGGGATGAGACGGAAGGACTTCTTGAAAGGCTCCCTAGAAAAGTTCAGCTTGTAGGAAATTCAGCCACTGTAAGTGACTACACAAGAACAATACTCCAGAAAGCACGAGACGGCCTCAACGAAGGTGAGACGGAACAGGACAAAATTGAACTCATAACACTGCCTATGGAAGACGTTTTAAGAAAGAGAATAACTCATTGGGCAATTTTTGCGGAACGTCGTGACAAGATCGACACACTCAGAAGCTTCATAAACGCGGTAAAGCCGGAAAAACTGCTCGTTTTTACCAGCCGGAACGACCAGATCGACAACATAACATCAAAATTGAAGTACAAGAACATTGAATGTGCCTCCTTGAGCGGCAAAACGGACAAAAAGGAAAGAAAGGCAGCCATAGACAGGTTCCGTTCAGGAAAGCTTAAGGTCCTCATTACGACGGACCTTACATCAAGAGGACTGGACATTCCTGGAATCACACACGTAATCCAGATGGATCTTCCTGAAAAAGATGATTTTTTCATCCATAGAAGCGGAAGAACTGCCCGTGCAGGAAAATCCGGCATAAACTGTGTCATCGGCGACGCCTTTGAAATGCAGAACTACGCAAAGCTTGAAAAAAAGCTCAAACTCAAGGTCTATCCAAAGATGCTCTACAAAGGCGAACTGGTAGATCCAAACGATCTCGTCGCAGAAGAAGAATAAATACAGAACAGAGCATGGGACGATATCAAGCGGTCCTGGAAGGCTCGTACTGACTGGTAGGTTTTCATACATAAAGCTCACAATCTGTTTTGAAAGCACATTCCAGCTTAAATCCATGAAAACCGAGAAGGAAGGAAGAGTCTTCCAGGAACATTCTACATGGAAACACGGACGAACCAACAAACTGAACTTGCTTAATTGATAAGTTTTACTATATTTGATAGAATAGATTACTTATATTATGGAATCTCTGTAAATTGAGTTTTTTAGAGATGCCCATCAGGGGAAATGCGTGTTTTTAAAAAGTCTTGAAATATTCGGTTTCAAATCATTTGCTGACCGTACACATATAAATTTCGCAGACGGAATTACTGCACTCCTCGGCCCAAACGGCTGTGGAAAAAGTAATGTCGTTGACGCCATCAAATGGGTATTGGCGGAAAACAAATCAAAAAATCTCCGTGCAGAAAGCATGGCAGATGTCATCTTCAACGGAACGGAATCTCGTCCTGCCCTTTCAATGGCAGAAGTTACCCTTACAATCGCAAACGACAATGGCCTTCTTGCAATGAAGGAAACAGAAATTGCGATCAAGAGAAGAATTTACCGCAATGGAGAAAATGAATACTTCATCAACGGAGAACAGGTAACCGCAACAAAAGTCAGACAGCTGTTCATGGACACTGGTGTCGGAAAGGCAGCCTACTCTGTAATGGAACAGGGAAAAATCGACCAGGTTCTTTCATCAAAACCGGAAGACCGCCGCTATCTTTTTGAAGAAGCAGCAGGTATCAGCCGTTCAAAGGCGGAAGTCCAGGAAGCCGAACGCGAACTTGAGCGCACAAAGGCAAACCTTGCACAGATCGACATAGGACTTGCTGAAACAAAACGCAGCTACGAAACACTCAAGGCCCAGTCCGACAAAACCGCAAAATACCGCAAATACAATGAAGACAAGTTCAATTACGAACTTGACATCCAGCTTTTAAGGCTCAAGAATTTCACACTGGACAAAACCCATCACCAGCAGGCCCTTGACGAGGCAGACAAGAAGCGTGTTGCGGCGGAAAAAGAAATTGAGGAAATTTACAACACCCTCCATGAAAACACGGACAAAATCAAGTCCCTTCAGGAGCAGGTAAACCAGAAGACTACAGAGGCAATCAAGCTCCAGCAGGACGTAGTCGGAAAGAAGGCACTGGCACAGCAGCTTCACATCCAGCAGAGCCAGAGCCGGGAAAAGATCGGGCAGATTGAAAACCGCATAAAGAACATCGAGCAGCGCATCGACGAATACCATGAGGAAATCGACAGCCAGAATGCCGACCTTCATGACCTCAACAAAAAGCTTTCTGACATCAACAAGAACATCGAAGGCTTTGTAACAAACATCCAGCAGTCCCAGGGGCAGATTGAAGAAAACCAGAAAATCATCGGAACAAACGGTGGAAAGATCCTCAACCTCAACAGCGCCCGCAGTGACCTTCAGAAAAAACTTGCGGCCATCACTGAAGACATCGTTACTGAACTTGATGCAAAACTCAAGGATGCCGGTTATTCCGCTGCGGCAAACAAAAAAGCCAAGGAAGAACTTGCAACCCAGCTTGAGAAGATAAAGATTTTTGCCAATGGACGTGCAAACATTTTCAAGGACTTTGCTTCCCTTCCGTCTCACTCTGAAAAAGATTCAGCAAAAATGGGAACTGATGCGGTAAGTGCATTCCAGGATCTTGTAGTCATGTTTGATGAGCTTGCACTTTGCGTTGAATCCTACACAAAGACTACTCCTCAGTTCATCGATGATTTTCTTTCACCTGAAGGTATCATCACCCAGAAACGTACAATCGACAGGGAGATTCAGGACAACCTCAAGCAGATCGAAAACATTCAGGCAGAAAACGAAGAACTTGCCAAAAAGAATGTGGAGCTTGGCAAACGCATAGACGAATACAGAAAAACACTGGAAGACCTGCGCGTAAACCAGGCCGCCATGATCCAGCAGATAAAGAACTGCGAACAGCAGATTTCACAGCTCAAACGTTCCCTTGCACAGGAAGAAGTTTCCCTCAAGGAACAGGAAAACGAGCTTTACGAAGAAAACAAGCGCCGTGACGAAGTTGAGGAACAGCTTTCCGAAATCGAGGAGCAGATTTCCGACATCGAAAAGCAGGGTTCCAAAATCATGGACGAGGTTGAAAGCATCAAAAAACAGATTGATGACTGCAACAGCAAAGTTTCCGGAAAACAGAACACACTCAAGAAAAAACAGGAAGAGCGCGACAAGTATCAGGCACAATATGAAAAGCTCAATGTTTCCATTGCCCAGAACGATACAGAAATCCAGAACGTCAAGCAGAACTTCCAGGACAACTATTCCCGCGACCTCATGGAATTTGAGGAACGCATGTACAAGATCACTACTCCTGTCCAGGTCATCCGCGAAAAACTTGCGGAAACAAAACAGAAGATTCAGGATCTTGGACAGGTCAACCTTATGGCCGTCGAGCAGTTTGCTGAGGAAAAGGAACGCTACGAGCGCCAGCAGGCAAGCTACAACGATACAAAGAAGACCCTTGAAAATCTTGTGCGCGTCAGCGAAGAAATCAAGACAAAGTCTTCCGAAATGTTCCTTGATACATACAACAAGATCAGAAAGAATTTCCACAACATGTTCCGCCGTCTCATGAACGGAGGAAAGGCAGAACTTAAACTTGTTGACCCGGCAAACGTACTCACATCCGGTATCGACATCTACGCACAGCCGCCTGGAAAGAAGCTTTCCCACATTTCATTGCTTTCCGGTGGTGAAAAGACAATGACGGCTGTCGCACTTCTCTTTGCCACATACCAGGTACGCCCGTCACCTTTCTGTCTCCTTGACGAGATCGATGCGGCCCTTGACGACAAGAATGTTTCCTCATTCGTAAGCACACTGCGTGCCTTCGGAAACATCAGCCAGTACATTGTCATCACCCATAACAGAAATACGGTCATGGGTGCGTCAACAATGCTTGGTGTCACAATGGAAGAATCTGGTGTCACAAAGGTATTCCAGGTCCGCCTTGACGAGGATACCCTGAACGGAAACATAACTTTTGATGACCAAAGCGACTTTGTGGAGGAAGATGTTCCGCCAGAAGAAGGCATCGTCATTCCGCCACGTCCACCTCGCCGCGAGCACAATCCCGATGGTTCCCTTAAGATAGTTGAGAAACCTGCGGAAAATCCGGCACCAGCTGAACAGACGGAAACCACAGGTGATGCTGAGGCAGCTTCGGAAAATGAGGTTCCGCCTTCGGAAGAAAAAACAGAAGACGGCAACATTCAGACCCAGGAACAGTAACAAGGAATTATGGAAGCACTGGAAAGAATAAAAGACAGAGTACAGAATTTTCTTCAGGAAAACACAAAGCTCACGATAGCTGTATGTGCCATACTTCTTTCCTTTGCCGCCATCGCCTTTGTTATGGGCATATTTTCCCAGCCACCCAAAAAAGCAAAGGACAAGGTCATTTTACCGGAAGCGATTCCCTTTTCCGCTGTCGAAGATTTTTTCAAGCCAAAAAAGGAAAACCTGACGGAAGAATACTATTTCACCCGTGAACAGTCATCCCAATGGACTGATGAAGAATTTGACAGATGGTTTACAGTTCCGACGAATGAAACGGTCGAGGAACTTGGAAAGGCAAACAACAAAGTCACTGAAGAAATTTTAGGAGCAGCTCCATGAAAATCGTAAAGACAGCGATTCTGCTTTCACTTTCATTCATATTGTTCTCATGTGCTTCAACCCCGGCCCCTGTACAGACTCAGCCGGAAGAACAGGCTGAAATTCAGCAGGAAGAGGAAACTGCCGCAGAAGACCAGAATCCGGAAGAGACACAGCCGGAACTCTCTGACGACAGCAGCGATAATATTGAAGAGACGGCAGAAGAATCCACTAATGAGCCCATTGCAGAAGCTCCAGTTTACGAACCTATCGAAGACATCCAGGGATACTACGAGAGCGATCCGGAGCCTGCCTATCTTGAAACGGCAAAGAAGGTGATGCTGGACGGGCAATACGAAATAAAGAACACGGAGTTCAGCAACATAGTCTATTACTATCCGCTCATCGACGGAATAGACAACTTCCTGAAACATCCCGACGTCTATCAGACGGACAAGGATGCCGGATTCATAGTCAGGGAGGGAGTGGGAATGTTCATTGACCGCTATTGGAATACCACCTACTCCAATGGTACAAAGGCCAAAATCGCAATCTACTGCGGTCAGGTGGAAACGCTTGAAGAAGAGATATATCCGGCGGTGGCTCAGTTGGTTATGGAGCGCGGATTCAATCCGGAGGAGATTATCCTCAAATATCATAAGGGCAGCACCTCTAAGAAGGGTTCCGGCAAGAAATATCCCGAGCCCGAGGGTGCGGAACTTGAATTCGCCTCCCTCGATACCCCATCCAGCCTCAAGCGCATTGTGCTGCTGGTACAGATTGGTAAGGAGGGCTGGGACTGCAAGAGCCTTACGGGCGTGATCCTGCCCCATAAGAATGCCTGCCCCACCAATATGGTATTGCAGACCTCCTGCCGCTGCCTGCGTCAGGTGGAGCGAGGGGCCGAGGAACACGCCATCATCTGGTTGAACAGGGGCAATGCCGAAACCCTGAACAAGCAGCTCGTCCAGCAGCAGGACATCACCCTTCATGAATTCTCCGGCAAGGCGAAGCCCGAACCGGTGATGCTCAAACGCTATTCGCGAATGGAATATCTGAAACTACCACCGATAGATTTCTACCAACTCCACGTCAATTACGAGACGCGAATAACCGAAAGCGAGCAAGATATAGTTGCCCTGCTGCAATCGGACGACATCCTGCTGAAAGCAAAGCAGACAAAAGTCTTCAGACAGGATTTCAGCGGCAACACGCTTGATGTAGAGAACCTGCTTGCCGGACCAGGCGAACCGGCTTGCTACAATCAGTGGCTGCATACCATCAGCAAGGAGAGCTTCGGCACACTTTCAACATCGGAACTTCACCGATACGATGAACAGCTGAAGGCCATCTTCGCGAAGATAACCCTCAAGGAAGACGGCTCTGAGGTGTTTGACGAGTCATACGACCAGCCCGGCATCCGCTCGCGCATACGCCAGTGCTTTATGCCCCTTCGGGAATGGCGGCAGGATGAAAGCCTTGCTCACGAAGAATTTTCTCTGCTTAAAATCGGACAACCCACATCGCCCCACGAGGCGACTGACCCCAAAAAATATTTCCCGGAGCAGGCCGCTGTTGAGGAAATCATCAATTGGGACTCCCATCCGAACAAGGGCAAGGTACTCACCCCTGAAGTGGAGGCCATGCTGAAGCAACTTGAGGCTCAGGGACTTGATACGTCTTCCCTTAGGGAGCAGCCCGATCCTCATCCAGAGCGCAGGAGCACCTATCACTATCTCCCATACCGCTTCGACAGCGGATTTGAGTACGAGATGTTCCAGAGCGCGCTTAATCTCGACTATATGAAGGAGAAGCAGCTGGAACTCTATTTCAACGGAGACGAAAACCTCACGGACTTCCATATAGAATGCTACCACCACGACGGCAGTCACTGGCACAGACTGGGCAACTATTTCCCTGATTTCCTGCTGCTCCAGCGCAGGGACGGAGCCATCCACAAGGTGATGATAATAGAGACCAAGGGCACTTTGTATGCCAGCAAGTTCGCCCTCCGCCGCAAGTTTATGGAACGGACATTCGTTCCGCAGAACAAGGAGCATTTCGGCTATCAGCGCTTCTCGTTCCTGTATCTGGAGGACTCCGTACCCCGGCAGGAACGCAAGGCAAGGCTCATCGAAGCGATAAAGACATATTTCAACGATTAACAGCAAAGACCTTTACACACAGTTATGGCAGTAAAATATATTCCATTCAGCCCCAACGTGATACAGGGACAGGCCGTCCTTGACAACTTTGTCCGCACCAAGCGCATCCTGCGCTATGACGGAAGCAACGAAGTATATACATCCCTCCGCCAGGGTATGCCTTATTACGAGACGGAGGTGAAGGAGGTTGTGGGGTCGTCAGAGTCTGATAATCTGCTGATGCGGGGCGAATGCATATCGGCCTGCGCCTCTCTTAAGGAAAAAGGCATTCAGGTGGATCTGGTGTATATCGACCCTCCGTTCGCATCGGGGGCCGACTACTCCAAGAAGGTGTGGCTACGAAGGAATCCCAAAGTGGCCCAGGCCATTGCCGAGGCCGAGCAGCAGCTGGACATAGAGGAGATGAAGTCCTTCGAGGAGAAGATGTACGGCGACGTGTGGAACAAGGAGGACTACCTCAATTGGATGTACTTGAATCTCTGCGCCATAAAGTCCGTAATGAGCGACACTGCAAGCATTTATGTGCATCTGGATGAACATATAGGTCATTATGTGAAGATATTGATGGATGAGATTTTCGGGGAAGAAAATTTTAAAAACGATATTGCTTGGAAGAGTACTGCTTCGCACAATGATTCAACAAATTCATTTAGTAGTGTTTCTGATCATATATATTTCTATTCATTATCAGATACTTGCATCTTCAACCCTCTTTTTGTCCCTTATTCCGATGAGTATATTGATAGCGAATGGACAAAGTTGCCTTCCGGTAGATACTATAAATCGGAAAATATGCTTGATCCTCAGTTGAAGATGGCAGCCTATGATTTCCATGGAACAACTGCTAGATGGAGAACGAGTCCTGATAAATTTGAAGAATTATGGAACGCTCCACAAACAGAGGTTCCTAATAGCCACGGGCGCATAAAATTAGGAAAGAACGGCAAACCGATAAAGCGATGTAGGATAGTCTTTATGGATGAACTTCCCGGTGTTCCTATTAGTGATATTTGGGATGATATTGCTTATGTTGCCGGTCGTTCGCAAGAGAAAGAAGACTACACCACCCAGAAACCCGAGGCCCTTCTCGAACGTATCATAAAGGCCAGCAGCAACGAAGGAATGCTCGTGGCGGACTTCTTCGGCGGCAGCGGAGTCACGGCAGCCGTAGCCCACAAACTCGGGCGCCGGTTCATCCACAACGACATCGGCATCAACAGCATCCAGACCGCTCGCGACCGTCTCGTTGCAGCCGGAGCCTCATTCACCCATCTGGAAATCAAAGACGGTGTGAGCCTCTTCCGCAACCCTCAGCAGACGAACGACAAACTGATGGAACTCACCGGAGTCAGCGGCACCTCCCAATGGGGCGACTTCTGGTCAGGAGTCTTCACCGACAGCAAAATCGGCACCGTGCCCGTCCATCTTCCCAACTTCCTCCCCGGCAAGCGACCTATGGTGGATGAAGCCTTCCTCAACCTGCTGGTGCACGAAAAGCTCGCGGCCGTGCCCGATGGTACGAAAAAGGTGGTCATCTACTACATCGACTCCATCGACAAGGACCTTCGCGACGAATTTCTCCGCCAGCACAACATCTACGTTGAGACCGAGATTGAGTTCCGCGACCTCAAGCCCGTGCTTGACAACGTTGTAGTCGAAGACGAGATTGACTTTACCCTTGCCGAAGTTTCAACCGACGGAGGTATGTTCCCTGTCTGGCAGCTGACGGTCAACCGCTTCACCAGCGACCGCGTGCTCCGTAACATCCACGAAGAGAACGAGAAACGCTACCAGCAGTATCTCAAGAAAAACGAGAAGAAGGACATTGCCGATGGCTCCAGTGCCCCCAAGTTCCTCAGAATCAACGTAAGCGACGAAGGCCTTGAAACCATCGAATGGCTCTCCCTCGACTGCCAGTGTGCCGACAAATCCGCCCCCTGGCACAGCAACGTGGAAGTCAAGATAGACAAGGCCGGCAACGCCATCCGTGACGGCAAACCCACCGGCCGCCTCTGGGACGGCACCATCGCCACCGACGACAACACCCTCAAGCCCCTCCGTCTCAAAGTCCGCAACATCTGCGGCGACGAAACCATCGTGGTGCTGTGAAAGAGTTTGTAGTTACAAAGGTTTTGAGATGTAGTTATAAATCTATAGAAGATTTAAGAAAAATGAGATTGGAAGGCAAGGTGAAGTCAATCAGAAACGGTGGGAAGTCATCGTGGTTTCTCACGTAAATTCCGAAAAATTACGCGAGATTACGCGAGAAATTACGTAAAAAGAGGGAATCAATGAATCAGCAAACCTTACAACTGGCAAGAATATGGCATTAAAAATTACCTCCAAACAAACCACCATCAAGCTCGGTCCGCACAAGGGCGAGGAGATGTACGTGATGAAGGTGGATCACTACAGCGCCGTGGGCGCCGAGAAGATTATCCGGTATGCCAGCGAAACCTGCGGCATCCCCAAAGCATCGTTGCGGCAGGCGTGGGAGGCTCTCGGCAGTGTCATCACCGCCTGGGTGCTGGAAGGGCACATCGTTGAAATCCCCGGACTGGGCAACATCAGGGCCGAGGTGCGCGCCAAGGCGCAATCCAAAGCCGAAGACGTGACCGAGTCCGACATCCTCCGCCGCAAACTCCTCCTCACACCCACCAAGGAAATCAAGGAAGCCCTCAATGCAACGCCTGTAAGGATTACTTGTCGTGACAGGGTGGGGAATGAGGTGAAGAGAATTTAAATTAACACTATGGCAAGAATCTTCATATCCTACAAACGAGTAGATAAAGACAGGGTCTTTAAGATTAAGGACCAGATAGAATCCTCACTTGGAGAGAAGTGCTGGATAGACCTTGATGGTATTGAGAGTGATGCGCAGTTTAAAAACGTCATCATCAAGGCTATCAATGAGTGTAAAATCGTCTTGTTCATGTATTCAAAGGCACATTCCAAGATTGTGGATTTTGAAAAAGATTGGACAGTGCGTGAACTGAATTTTGCCCAAAAGAGGGGGAAACGAATAGTTTTCGTAAATCTCGACAGAAGTGTCTTATCTGATATTTTTGAGTTTGACTATGGCACGAAACAGCAAGTCGATGGCCTCTCCGAAGAATCACTCAATCATTTGTGTGAAGATTTAAGCAAGTGGATTGGCCTTGAAAGTAAGAACAATGAAGAAGAAAAACAACGCCATGATAAGATTGAAAAGTATGAATCGGAAATGTTTAATTTGGATGCCCAACTAATTGCACACAAAAAAAATATCTTGATAAAAGAACAAGAGTTAAGGTTGGCTCAAGTTGATTATGACGAATGTGCTAAAAAGATTCAAAAACTAAAAAACAAAATTGAAGAACTTAGGCAACTAGGAAAGGATTCTCATATAAATATATCAAAGGGTGAGCAGACTGTGGCTTTGAGTACTAACGTAGAAAAGCATGTCGTTAATATTTTTCAAAAATTAGAAAAAACAAGTCAAAGAGTCATGCCACCTCTTCATAAATTTCAATCTAAGGCAGATGTTTTCCAATACGTAAAAGTCAATTCGTTATATCCCAAATCATTAGCAAACAATTTTGAAATCCGATCATCTTTGGATTGGAGAGAATTTGCACTAAAACTCAACAAAGAATACGGAATAAAGATTGATAAAAATAAAGTTGTTGATATTAAAGGATTGGTTAATAGTATTTGGGCAGCATCAAGGCACTTGCCACCATATTGAACATAATCGTGTTAACTTCATTTCTATTGAATAAGTAAGCAAAGTGATGGATACGTTGTTAATTATCATTGAGCAAGCATTACGCGCTCATCAACATTCTGTAGAAGTTGGCTCATCAACTACTGATGATGACGTGTATATTGCAATCCGTCAAGTGATGCGTGGCAATCCGGATATTTTCTGGTTCTCGCATCAGTGGACCTATTCGCGATCTGATGCCATTGTGCGATTCCGCTATACAATTGACAAAGAACGGAGCGAGAAGATAAAGAAACAGATTGAAGATGTTGTAGAGAATGACTTTAAGCGAGGCAAAATCATATAGACCTACAGAAACATCAACTATTCAAGGGGCTTGCAGTACTATTTTGCACCCCGACACTCTTTTGAAAACAATAATAAATCTGGCGAAACGGCTAAAGTGGGTTCTCTGCCACAGCCAGAAAACAAAAATAATCAATTTTTAGAGCCTACCAAATAATAAAAGTTGCGCCCGACACAAATAAGGGAGAATTTTATGAGTCTGAATCCGTTTGTCTATTCTTACAAACGCTACCCCAACAGCAAGTTGGCAACATTTGTTAATCAGTTCTGTAGTGGCATGCAAAGATTATTCATTATTTTTGCGATAATCATTGCCCTTTCAGCATTTGAAGTAAGTAATTGGGGAGAAGCACTTGTCGCATCTGGAGTGATGTTTGTTTTGTGGCTAATAATAAAGCTCTTTAAAGATAAGTGGAGTGATAAAATTGCAGCCAAGCAAGAGTCTGTTGATAATCCTAATAATTCCGAAGAAAAATGATGATAGCTAGTCTTGTTTTCTTATTTGTTCCAGCAGTGATGTTGTTTGCATATCAATCTATGTTGGAATCAAAGGGAATAAATGATCCAACGCTTGCAATTTCGCTTTACAAAACAACTATATTATTGGATGTTGCGATAAAACTGATATTGATTTGTTTTGTTGACGATTTTGATACATTCTCGCTTATAGGAATGTTTACTTCGCTGGCTTTCTTTTTGGGGTTCTTTATTCGTCTTTCTTTAAACATACCAAAAAAATCTCTCCGAAAATTCAGGAAGTTTCCTCAGGAGACCAATTATACTTTATGTGCATTTCATGTGATAGTATGGGGAACTGTTTCTGTTGTCTTTAACATGTTTATTTTGTTTGCTTGTTGGAGTTTTGAAGATCCGACGCACATTGGTATAATGTGTTGCGCCATGATTCCAATTGTGATAGTATATTTGGCTTTTGCTGCTAAGTCTCTCATCCGTCTAGATCGGATAAAGTATCCTTCAACACGCTCCTTGAATGCCTTGTCTCACAATAACTCTCCCATTGTACTTCTTCGCTCCTTCAAGATTGACAGCAATCCAAGAATAAATGGAAAGGTGTTTGATGAAACCATTTGCGAGAATTTGGATTTGGACAATAATCCAATAGTTTCTTTGGCAAATCCTGATGAGATTCTTCCTTCAGGGGGGAGTCTTAAAATCCAGGCAAAAGATTCAGAATGGAAAGAAGTAGTAAGAGAAGTCCTGAAAAACTGTAGAGCCGTTATACTTGTGGAGGGACAGTCGGACGGCCTT
>CALELJ010000108.1 GCA_937902445.1 uncultured Treponema sp.
ATTGCAGGTGGTGTTCCAATGGGAGCCTGTCTCTTCCGTGGAAAAGCAGCTGACGTTTTTGTTGCAGGTGATCATCAGTCTACTTTTGGTGGAAATCCATTGGCATGTGCGGCTGCAAATGTGGTTCTCGATGAACTTACAAAGCCTGGCTTTATGGATTCCGTAAATGAAAAGGGTGAATACATCCGCAATACAATCAAGAGCTGGAATCTTCCTTGCGTAGTTGAAGTTCGTGGCATGGGACTTGTAATCGGAGTACAGGTCA
This sequence comes from uncultured Treponema sp., assembly GCA_937902445.1. Lineage (GTDB taxonomy): Bacteria > Spirochaetota > Spirochaetia > Treponematales > Treponemataceae > Treponema_D. The sequence goes on from CALELJ010000108.1 coordinate 266, forward strand.
AGTCAAATCCTGTTGAATATGAAAAGGCATGTCTTGCAAAAGGACTCCTTTTCTCAACTGCAGGTGATGATGTGCTGCGCTTTGTTCCGCCTTTAAACATTTCAAAAAAGGACATTGACAGAGGACTTGCAATTCTCAGGGAAGTTCTTGAAGCATAGATTTATATGGTATTCCATTGTAAATCAACGCAAGAATTAGTAGAATAAGCGTAATGAAAAAAATTACACTTGCTTTGTTTATTCTTGCGATTGCTTCGGTTCTGACTGTTGTACTTGCAAAAAAATACATATATAAGGAAGATGTTGCCAGCGTTTCCTCTTCCGTAGTTGTTCCAAAAACTAACGTTGAATCTCAGTCTTCAGTGCAGGATGTGTCCCTTGAAAGTGATGATTCCGCACTTGTTTCTCTCATTCCGCTTCACAGCAATGAAACTCTTTTGAGCATTGTCAGCATGGATTTTGACGGTGATGGTTATGATGATCAGGTAAATGCCGTGAAAACCATGGACAGCCCTTTCATTTCCCTCATAATCGGTCTGTATAATCCTAAGACATCTGCTTATGAACGAAAGGCTGAACTTTCAACTGAAATCAAGCAGACTCAGACCTTTTCCTATACCGGCATGGACCTCAATGGAGAGCACAGAACTTCCCTTGTTTATCAGGGATTTGCGGAAAATGGCGATTCCATCATTAAAGCCTATTTTATTTCCAACTGGAACAATAATTTTTCATTGAGAAAAATCGTCGATCTCAGGGGAGACGGAACTATCTTCATCCAGCAGGTTGACCGTTACGATGCCTATGAAAGATCAAAGGCAAATGGCGCAAGTTTTCCAATCTGGGTCTATACGTCGGACACGGAAAACGAAAAAAGCACCGATCAGCTGCAGATTCAATATGAATGGAGCCAGGAAGAATATAAATATGTAAAGACAAAAACCATCCGAGTTGCCGGAAACCGTATTGCCGCAAAGGAACTTGCTAAAATCCAGGATGGTACAGTCGGAACTTTTGCCGGCTTCCTTGAGGGCCTGTGGTACATGACCGAAAGTGACGGAACTGGAATCCGTTATCTGTTTTTCAATTATGGTTCCAGGGAGATTATTTTTTTCAAGGATGATACGGAAGAAGTTTACAAGTGGGCCCACAGCAACATCCGTAGAAACGGAATGTATCTTTCCACCATCAATCAGGAAATCGAAAATCTTCAGCGTCGTGTTGATATTTCCCTGAAGTCAACGGAAGAAATCCACATCCGCATTCAGGACGATGTACGAATGAGGATCAGTGAAAGTACTGTCTGGGATGGCGACTATAAAAAGACCAATCAGAATCTCTACAAATCAAAGCTCCGGTCGAAGAATAAAAAAATGGACTTTGCCCGCAATCTTGAAAAAGTAGCTTCATGGAAAACGTCTGAAGGTCTGGTTGTGAAATTCGTCGACGGAAAATACACCGTAGCCGGTGATTCTGTTTCTGAAGAAGGTGTTTATTCCTGCTCAATTACAAGAACAGACAACATGATCCAGTTCAGGTCAAAAAACGCTGACAATCCGTATTTCAATGGTCTGTATAAAATTCTGGCTGAAGGTTCTCCTGAAGAAAATGTTTCTGTTACCTTCAGCCCATATAAGGCCTATGCGGATGGCTTGATACCTGTCGAGCAGAGGGCGATAGTACTTTCGCCGGTAATGGAAAAGGAAGAGTAGAAACTATCGAACCAGGTTCACATTGTCCATAAAAACAGTTCCGCCTTCATTGATTCCCCTGAAAACGAAGGAAATGCTTCTGACGTCATTTTCTTCAATGAGTGAAGGAATGTCGTTGCCGTTTTCATCTTTTACAACAGAAAGTATAGGATTGACAAATCCACTAT
>CALELJ010000109.1 GCA_937902445.1 uncultured Treponema sp.
CAACATTGATTTCCAAAGATGAAATTCCATTTGTCATTCACTGTCAGGATGCTGCCACTGCCATGGTTCCGGCTTTTGGCGCATATTATTGCAGAATGAATTCTGAAATTAGTAAAAAACTTTCAGATACTAAATATGCAGTTACAATCCATAATGCCGGTCCAGGTTACCATCATAATTTTTCAACTATTGATGAAGCATTCTCTTTGACAGGAATTGATAAGGAATTTTTTTCTTTAGGTTTATGCGGAAATTGTGTTGAACCTTTCATCATTGCGTCAAAGTTTGCAGTCATTACTACGGTGTCCCCTGAATATGCACAGGAAATTCTCCTTGGAAAAACTGATACTGCCGGTCTAAGCGACAAATACGTCGAATACGGTGTCGACATAAAGGGTATCACCAACGGAATTGATTTTTCCCGCTATGATCCTTGTGATACCCGTGTTTCCCTGCTTCCTTACGCTTTTGATCCGATGAATATTGATCTTGAAGGCAAGTATGAATGCAGAAAATATTTCATAGAGAAATTTGCTTCAAGAAATGCACCAGCTCTTCCAGCGGATCATGAAAAATTCGGATTTATTGAAGAAGATGAGAGTTCTGTTTTTATTGCTTACCATGGCCGTGTAGTCCATCAGAAGGGCATTGAGGTCATGTGCGGAGCAATTGAAAATCTTTTGAAAAAGAAGAAGAATGCGAAATTCATCATTGCAGGACAGGGGTTTCCAGGACTTGAAAAGAAGATTGCTTCTTTGGCGGAAAAGCACAGCGGAAAAGTTGTTTATCTTAAAGGTTATGACCGGGTCATTGCCCGTCTTTCTGTTGCTTCAGCTGATTTTTCACTTCATCCAAGTTATTTTGAGCCTTGTGGACTTGAAGATTTCATTGCCCAGACATACGGAACAATACCAGTTGCTCATGCAACAGGCGGTTTAAAGAAAATCATTGATGGAAAGACAGGTTTCCTTTATTCACCAAATACTTCAGAATGTCTTGAACAGGTTTTGTCAAAACTTGTTGATGAGATTGGATGCAATGGAAGGAAATCAATGTACACCATGATTCGTGATGCTTCCGTGTATATCCACGAGAACTTTGCCTGGAATAAAGTTGCAGTTGAATATGAAAAGCTGTATAGGGAAATATAAGGTTTCCTAAAAAAAAAGAAGAGGCTGTCCAAAGGACAGCCTCTTCTTTTATATCAAATCCTGTTATTTTGCGTTTGTTGTGTCTGGACCACCGATCAGTGAAAGATCTGCAAGTGAAAGGATTGCAGGAGTTCCATTTTCTGTAGTAACGATAAGACCGCTTGAAGTTACTGTTATTGCAGTTGAGCCTTTTACTGCAACATTGCTCTTTGTCTTGATGTCGATCTGCTTGTCGTAAGATGCAACATAATATCTGCCATTTTCATTGATGACTACGTAGTAGTTGCTTCCGTTTGTAACAAGTACAGAATCCTTTGAAAGAGACTCTTCGCTTTCCTTCTGGATTTCCATTGTGAATGCATCAATAAGACAAAGTTTTACTGCACCCATTCCTGAGTTTTCTCCACATACTGCCATGTAGAAGAGGGAAGCATCAGATGATTTTGTTGGCATGATTGCCTGTGTTGCCATGTTGATGACAGGGTCCTTGACCTCAAGAACTGTTCTTCCGCGGATTACTTTTACAGGAGATTCACGTACAACATCGCCTGTCTTTGCATTGATTTTGACAAGAGTGCTGAGCAACTGGGCTTCATCACAGATTGAAAGACCTACAACTGTACCATCCTTAAGGTTCTGCAATTCTCTGTTAAGGATTTCCTGCTGGTCCTGTGCGATTTCCTTGCGTTCGTTCTGTGCCTCGTCCTGCTTCTTGTCAGCTTTTCTCTGCTGTTCCTCAGCAATTTCGTTGGCACGGTCTGTTATAGCCTGCTGTTCTTCAGTTCTTTCTCTTTCCTCTGCGGCTCTTTCTGCAGCTTTTTCAGCCTCATTTTCCTTGGCCTTTGCATCAGATTCTGCTTTTGCTGCCTGCTTCTGCTTCTCGTCAGCATCCTTTTTCTTCTGGGCGTTGTTTGGATCTGCCTTTGAGTCAGCCTTTGCCTTGTCAGCTTCCTGCTTCTTCTTTTCAGATTCTTCCTTTGCCTTGTCAGCTGCCTTTTTCTTTGCATCAGCATCTTTTTCAGCGTTTTTCTGAACTTTTTTCTGCTCGTCAAGATTTTTCTTTTCCTGACTTGCAGTCTTTGCTGCATCCTGTGCTTTTTCTGAAGCAGCATCAGCTTCACGTTCCTTGATGTCTACCATGTTCTTGCGTTCATCAATTCCCTTGTCGTCTTCTTCCTTCATGGATTTAACAACATTCTTGTCACTGATTACAGAAGTCTCAACGGAAGAAAGTCCGCCATCTGCAAATTCTCCAAGCGGAATTACAATCTGGGAATTGCCCGGCCAGTCGCTCCATTTTACTGAAAGACCGCACTTTGATGCGCTGAGGTTTTTTGTAACGATATCCTTGTATTTTGTCTTGAAGGAATCAAGGTTCTGGCGGTAAACGGCATTGTAAACCGTTACGAATGTAGCCACTGTATTTGCATCCTTTTCATTGTAACCGTAAGCAGATGCAAGATAGGCTGCAATGATTCTTCTGAGGTTGCGGATGTGGTCTACTGTAGCATTTGCGTTGATTACAAGAATATCTGCGTCCAGTTTTCCTGTTGTGGAATCAACTGCATGGATGACAGTATATTTTTCATTTGCTCCGATGACTGTATCCTTGTCAAGACCGGATGCTTTAAGTCTGTTTCCAAGACCTGAACCGATGGCCTTGATGGCTTCAACAGTTTCGATTACTGCATGAGGACCTGAATAGTTCTCAAACACGATTGTACCTTCATCACCGGTACTCTTAAGTTCCCTTTCGTTTACATCGATTGCAAATGCATTGAAAGCAATGAGTGCTGACAAAACAAATGATGCTGCGCAAAATTTCTTCATAAAATCCTCCACGAATTTCATCTAATTATTTTACCACTAAATTGACCTGTTGTCATGAAAAAATTAACAATATTGTTCTTTTGAATCACAGTTTGGAATCGGCTATTTTCCGCATTATCTCAACGGCTTTGTCCCTTATTTCCTTTGGAAACTGTGGATATAGCATATAACCGAGGATCTGGCGGCCCTTCTGGAAATAGGCAGGTCTACCCATGAAACGGCATATTTCCCACGTGGTATCGGCTATTTCGTTAAGGAGAAGCACGTCCCTGGGTGTAATTTTTTTTGAGTTCATCAGATATTCAATTGCGGAAAGCATTTCTTCATCCGGATCCCATGAGGCAATTCCGGCGCATTTCACAAGATGGAGGAGGAAAGAAGGGTCTCCGGTATTTTTCATCATTGAAATAAGTTCATTTCTGCAAAAGTAAATTTCAGTTCTGCATGCAGTTTCTATTAACGCTGAGGAATAGGGAATGTTGTTCCTGAAATACAAGCTGTCCCTCTGTCCCTGGGACCGGTTCCTGTGCCATTGGGATGTCATTTCCCCAATTTCAAGATGAAGAAGGGAAAGATAGTCTTTTTCATTTTCTGAAAAATCCCCTTTCGAGAAACTGGCTGAAATCTGTTCAAGTTCTTTATCATCTATGAGTCTTCCGTAATCATAGGAAGATGGATACATTCCTTCTGCTTCTTCAAGTTGAAGCCGGCTTGCTTTCATCTCATAGTATGAGGAACGCGTTTTTTCAAGATTGAGCCTTGTCTGGTACAGTTCCATGGTCCAGTTGCTGTTGCACAGAACAATAAAGCCTGAGTCGGAAACAAACATGTATTTTGTTTTCTTTTTTGGATCGAATTTTATCTTCCAGGCCAGGTCACCGTCTTTTTTATAGCAATGTCCGTTATTCTGCGAACAAAGAACAACACCTTGTGATGTCAGTGTCATGTACTTGATGTCCGAGGTTCCAATCTGGGTGTCAAAGCTTGATATCACGTTTCCTGTTTTCGTCTCAGCGCAGGTAATTTTTGATGAAGGTCCGTGGACAAAATATAGAAGATCGTTTTTTCTGTCGCAGATTACTTTTAATGGAAGAGACAGAATTCCAGCTCCAGATGGAATGGTCCATTTTGAGGTGGCTGCATTTTTTTCAATTGCAAGGAGACCTGCGCTGCCATCAGAAAAAGTAAGCACTGTGCCGTAGGGGGTTGAAGATGCTGACAGAACCTGACCTGCAAAAACAATCTCTTCAATCAATTCTCCAAAAGGACTTATTCTTGTTCCGACTGTCTTGCCGTCCTGCATTCGTGAAAGATATACAACAACTGAACCGTCGTTCAGCAATGATGGTTTAAGGCTGGCGTTCTGTTCCTCAGTTTTTGTTTCCCAACGTCTGGTTCCCTTTATGCCGTAACAGGAAATGTAGTTTCTGCCTCTGACAAATATTCTTCCGTCCGCTCCCTGGAATGGTTCGTCCGTGACTGTGAAATCTGATCTTGAAGTCCATAGAAAAAGCCCGCTGGAATTCAGAAGGGCAATCTGAGAATCTGTTGATACGACGCATATAAGGTCTTCCGATAATACCGAAATGAATTTTTTCAGCCGGAACTTTGCCGTGCGCTGCCACAACAGTTTTCCTTCCTGCGTGAAACCATATATCTGCTTTCCGTCTCCTGCGGCAACATATCCATAGCTTGTCCTTACAGGCTGGCATGCAAGACTTCCACCGATTACAGCAATGTTCGATGCAAGAGTCTGTGATAAGTCGATCTCCTTGTTGACAAAGGTCTGCTGTGCCATGCATTTAACTGAGGACAATATGATTAAAGCCGCAAGAAAAATCTTTTTCATTTTTCAAAAACCGCAAGACTTTCTATGTGTCCTGTCTGAGGATAAAAATCAAGTAGATATAGTTTCTCAAGTCTGTAGCCGGCTCTTGTCAGAAATTTTGCGTCCCTTGCATGGGTTGCAATGTCGCAGGAAACGCTTCTGATGTGTGGAATTTCTGATCGTTGCAACCACTGGCAGACTTCCTTTTCCATTCCGCTGCGTGGAGGATCGATTACAACGGCATCAAAAGTTCCGCCTGCTTTGATTGTGTTTTCCGCATGATATTTTGTCCATACTTCGCCTGACAGTCCAAAGCTTTCATGTTTTTTTCCGGACATGTTCTGTTCAGCGAAAACAATGGCGCTCTTGTTGTGTTCGACCATGGTGACTTTTTCAAAATGGTCTGCAAGGAATACGCTGAATGTTCCGCAGCCACTGTACATGTCAAGAACATTTTTTCCTTCCATTCCGCCTGTCACAAGAGGTATGGATTTTTCAAGTACATCAAGATTCGACTGGAAAAAACCCTGCACGTCAAAGTTCAGCTTTTTCCCAAGAAGTTCAACCTGGCATTCCTCAAGAATACCCTTTTTCTCAAGCTGCATTGCGAGATTAAGTCCGGTCTGTCCTCCAATACC
>CALELJ010000110.1 GCA_937902445.1 uncultured Treponema sp.
AATGAAAAAAAAAGAAATCAAAGTCATCCTTTTCATGGAAGCTGAAGGTCTTTTTGAAAAATCCGGTATTCTTTGGCTACATTGCACTGGTTGTCTTTATCTATCTTGCCCTTGCCGTTGTCTATACTTTTGAGACACAGACGGGCAGTGGCATAGCGACAAAAATGGACACCTTCTGGTTCATGTGTGTCGCAGTGTGCGCAGGTTATTTTGAGTTCGTCTGCGAATCCGTTCCAGGGCGAATTGCCGCGATCTCGCTTTTGATTGTCGGCACAATGGTATTCGGTTATATAAGGGGGCAGGTGGCTTCTATGTTTGTTGATATGGCAGAGAAAAAAAACAAAGGCCTTGGAAATCTTCGCAAGATTGAAGGTCATTTCATTATTTGCGGATGGAAAAGGGGATTTGAAAAAATCCTTGATACCGTAATGAAATCCAATCCGGACATAACTGCTGACATGATTGTTCTTGTCAATGAGGCTCCGGAACACATGGAGGCCCTGAGGACAGACGACCGCTTCAAGGAGATAAATTATATTGCCGGAGATTTTACGGATGAATCCACATTGAAGAGGGCAAGCATTGAAACCGCCGCAAGAGCCCTTGTAATCTGTGACCGTTCAAAAAATTATTCCGACCTTGAAATTGACAGCCGCACTGTACTTGCTGTCTTGACCATGGAAAACATGAGCCGCGGAATTTACGTTGTAGCTGAACTTTTAAGCGGAAAGTTTGAAAAGCATCTGAGAATGGCTCACTGCGATGAAATAATTCTTACTCAGGATTATGAAAGAAACCTTCTGGCCACGGCTTCCAACGGAGCTGGATATTCCGGTGTTATTTCAAGCCTCATAAGCAATGATGCCGACAGCGGAATAATAATCAATGACATCGAAAAATCCTTCATCGGAAAAACTTTTTCGGAATACAAAACCTACGAGGAAGAAGTTCATTCCGAAAACGGTGTTCTTGTGGGACTTCTTTTGAATTCCGGAAATTTCCACAAAAGACGACAGGAAGCTTTGCGTGAGGCTCAGAAAAATCCAAACATGAACACCATCATCAGCAACCTTCAGAAGGTAAAGCTGCTCAAGAGCAACCAGCCTTTGCTTTGTCCAAACGGAGACTACAAGATTCCAAGCCATGCGAAAGCTATTTTTGTGAGGGGAAAATAAATGAAAAAAGCTTATTTTGAGGAAGTTTTGCCTCGCCTTGCCCATATTTCCCTGTTCAAGGATTTTGATCCCGAGGATGAAAACGATAAGAGAATTCTCAAAATTGTCTATGACAATGTAAGCATAAAGCTTTTCAAGGCAGGAGAGGAAATAATCCGTGAGGGTGATGTAGGCGATGAATTCTACATACTGAACAGCGGTTCCGTGCATATTTCCAAAAGCACTCTTCTTGGGGACAACCTTGCTCTTGCTGATCTTGATGATTTCATGAACGTGTTTTTTGGTGAGACTGCGCTCATAAGCAACGACCAGAGAACGGCGACTGTAACTGCCTTGAAGGACTGCAGGCTCATTGTGCTTACAAAAGACAAGTTTGAGGCAATCTGTGAGGCGGAACCAGTTTTCGGCTACCGTGTCCTGAAGGAACTTGCCAAAAGAATGTCCACGACCATTAGAAGCGTAAACAAGGATAAGGCTGTTCTGTACGAGGCACTTTTCAACGAAATTTCCCTCTCTTCATGACCTTTCAGGTGCATGGAAAGGGCCTTCGTGGCATTTATAAAAAAAAATTATCTCAGTAAAATTCTTGAATTTTATCCTGCAATTTGTAATAATGTAGAGATTTTTGATAATCGAGAGTTTTATATTTAATGAAAGTAAAGTTTAAAAAATTAACAACTATAATAGTATCACTGTGCCTGGGTGGCATTGTTTCTGCCGTTGAGCTTACGTTCAAGGCAAATCCGATGGGCGTGTTTCCTTTCCTTACAGGTGGAAAGACAAAATATGCGGATGTCGGTTTTGGCGATGGCGGAGCTGGCGCTTGCCACCTTCGCCCA
>CALELJ010000111.1 GCA_937902445.1 uncultured Treponema sp.
CCTCAAGCTTTGCAAGAAGCTCCGAGTGTTCAAGGGCAATCTTGTCGCTGTTTGCAGGATTTGTCTTGAGCTGCTCTCCAAGCTCGTCTGCCCTGCGCTGGATTTCATATCCCCAGTCAAAGGCTTTGTCGGCTTCTTCTTTGAGTGTGCATCCGCTGTGGACCAGACCGCTCTGGGGAAGATATGCTATGCGGGCATCTTTCTGTGCAACACGCTCACCGCTGTCCGGTTCAACAAGACCGGCCATGATTTTTATCAGCGTTGATTTTCCAGCACCGTTGGCACCGGTCAAGGCAGCCTTGGTTCCGCTTGCAAGATTGACTGAAACGTTTTTTAGAATATCCCTGTCACCAAATGCAAGTGACACTTTCGAAAACTGAATGAATGCCATTTTATTTCCTAAACTATTTCTGGAAGAACAATACAATCGAATTGGATGGAAGAGAAACAGTGCTTATGTGTCTTCCAGTGATTGAATCATAGCGGCGGCTTATGTTTCCTACCGCAAGACGGATTCCATTGTCTTCTCTTTTATACAAAAAGTTTACTTCCTTTTCTGCGCTGTCAAAATGGAAAGTCATGATGCCATCCCACGATGATTTGAGTTCAGCCGGAACGAAATATTTGATCTCGATTTCTCCATGGCCTTTTGCACCGGAAGGAATTACAGACGGAACAAGTTTGTTGAAACCTGACCACGAGAACTGGTTACCGTCGTTGAAGGAAATTTTTCCGTAGTTGCCGCTCTTGAAATCAGGCCCGGAAGTTGAGATTGTCTTGTACTCGTTCTGTCTTCTGTCAATTTCATCGGAAATCAACTGCTCGACATTTCTTCCGCCAAGGGATGTGAAATTATATGAATGAGGCATTCCCCTTTCATCCGAATACTTCAGTACAATGGATCTTGGACTTCTTACAATGATGTGCAGCGGTGTATCGTTGAAGTCATATTCCCTGTCTTCAGTTTTTGTCGTGCCGGCAAAAGGATAGTCCAGCTCAAGTTCCGGCAAGACGATGGAAATAGTTCCGCCTGAAAAACCTGTGATGAATTTATAAGTGGTATTAAAATACTCAAGATCGATCTGCTTTTTTGCAATCATGGAACTGTAGTATTCCGGATACCAGACGGTGTTAAGGATTTCATCTATAAGAGTGTCCTCTTCTTCCTCAACGCTTTCCTGAGTAGAAGCAACCTGGACTGCAACCTCGTCCGCCTTCATCTCATAGAGACGGAGGTTATAGCTGAAGCACCAGCCTTCGGTTCCGTTTGAAGTAAGAACATGAAGCCATTCTCCCTCAAGAGGAACTCCACCATTTTGCGGAGCCACACCGTTGCCTTTATACAAAGTTTTCACTGTTTCGTTTTTGCGGAGACGGTAAACCTGCTTGGAAGTATTCACCTTGTCCGCGCGGATAGGAAGGCCGTCGATGGCGCTTTTTGCATAGGTGTTTCTATAGTCGGCATATTTTTCGGCACGTTTGATCGCCTTAGATTTTTTTTCAGGAGCCGAAAGCTGCCACAATGGTACTTCGACCTTTTCTTTGGAATCAGGAAGTCCGATTACATATACTTTTGAGATGTTTGATTTCAGATAGACAGGCACGACAGTTCCGTCTGAAAGTTTATGTTCATTGTCATTCCACAAAAGAACTCCGTACCCAATAATGCCGGAACAGGAAACCATCAAAAGTGAAAGAACTGATAAAAAAATTGCAGCGCCAAGCTTGTGAAAATTTTTCATAGGTTCAATGATACTGAAAAAAAGAATGGAATTCAAAGGGTGTTAAGACGGAACTAGGGCAGCAAAAAAAAGAACCGCCAAATTGATTGACGGTTCCCTGCGATTATGTCAGTTGTCTGTTCCGAAGATTCTGTCACCGGCATCACCAAGACCAGGGCAGATATAGGCGTTTTCATTGAGACAGCGGTCAAGGTGTCCAACGTAAATTTTTACATCTGGATGAGCCTTTGACATTCTCTCAAGTCCTTCAGGAGCCGCGATAATGCACATGAACTTGATGTTCTTTCCGCCGCGTTTCTTGATCATGGAAATCGCATCGATGGCAGATCCACCGGTTGCAAGCATCGGATCAACTACAATGATAGGGCGCTGGTCCAGAAGGTCCGGCATCTTGCAATAGTATTCTTCCGCCTGGTGTGTTTCCTCATTGCGTGCAAGTCCAATGTGTCCAACCTTTGCCGACGGAACCAGATCAAGAATTCCGTTCATCATGCCGAGTCCTGCGCGGATGATCGGAACAACAACCATCTTACGACCTGCAAGCATCGGGGTCATGCACTTTTCAATTGGAGTCTTGATTTCAACATCCTCAACCGGGAGTTCACGAAGTGCTTCAAAACCCATGAGCATTGTGATTTCTTCAACAAGCTTGCGGAATTCATTTGTTCCCGTATTTTCATCACGAAGGCGGGAAATCTTATGCTGAATGAGCGGGTGGTTAAGATAAAAAATATTTTCAGTGTTCATGTTTAGTCTCCATTTTCATTATATCGTAAATTCCATACACTGAAAATAAGAAATCTCCATCACGTATAAAAGACTTCGTTAGAGACCCATTTCATAAAAAGGAATTACAATTTCAATGAAAAAAATTTTTCACAATTATCTATATATTCATTATTTTTGCCCTGAGAAACATTTGATGAATTCAAATTATTAATTTCGGAAGCTTCAGTCAAATAATAGGATGGAAGCAAAGACGGAACACGAACAGTCTTGATTCCTTTTTTTAGTTCATTGAATTTCAACCATACATCATCTGCTTTCAGACATATTTCAGTAAATGTGCTGGAATCAAAAGTTTCTTTCGGCATAATTGAAGGTGGATACAGCACGCCACCGACACCTGTAGAAAACAATTTAAAAGACGGCTCCAATATTTTTTTATAATTCCATTTCCATTCATTATAAAATTTCCGATTTCCATCATCATCATAGGTCACCAGGTGAGTTCTCATTGCGGAAATGCAATCAGGAAATTTTTCATATGATGAGTAGAGTTTCTTAATCAGCTTTTTAGAATAGATAACATCATCATCTACTGTCACAACGCATTTGTCCGGGTAATCTTGAAACGCATAGTAATATTTTTTATGGCATTTGAAGTCTTCGCAAGAATTTTTTATCTCCACGCCATATTTTTCCAATGCACGAATTTTGTCAGGTATTGAATTCATTTCTACTGTTTCATCAAGATACAGAACTATTTTTTCAGGCTTCACTGTTTGATTTATAAGACTTTTCAATACCAGATGTAAAGTCTTGAACCTTGCCTCAAAACTGGTCAGGGAGACAACAACAGGAACTCTCCTTCCCTTCATTTTGATTTTCTCACATTTGCATTTCTCAATCATAAATAAAGTTGCAATCTTATATGTGGTTTTTCTGAGAATAAAAGAAATCTTATTTTTCCCTTTACGAAAAAAAAATTCAAAATTTGAAAAACTGAATCGAGAACTATCAGTTGCTTTCATATTGGTCTCCCATCGAAAATCTGTAACACAAACTAATCAGTGAACAGATATTTTTTTCACTATACAGAATTACCCCCCCCGTCAAGTAAAAAGTGAATTCAAAATATGAGAAAGTTTGCGTTACGAAAAAAAAGCCCGGCGAATGCCGGGCGACTTGTGTTCAGAAAATTAATTTGAATGTGATTTTTTATTCTACATCCTTTTTGATTGATGTTTCACCTGGATCTGAACGTTCAGGCAAAATTGCGTTGAGGATAATTCCTACGAGGGAAGCGACTGCAAGACCTGAAAGTCCGATTGTGATGGAACCGCAGTGGATGTTGATTGCTCCGGCTGCGCTGAATTTGATTCCGATTGAAAGAACAAGGATGAGGGCGGCGATGATGACATTGCGGCTTTCCTTGAAATCCACCTGGCTTTCAACGATATTGCGTACACCAACAGCAGAAATCATTCCGTAGAGAACGATGGAAATTCCGCCTACAGTAGCAGCAGGCATACAGCTTATGAGGGCGGCAAACTTTGGAGAGAATGAGAAAAGAATTGCAAAGCAGGCTGCAAGACGGATGACACGTGGATCGTAAACTTTTGAAAGTGTAAGTACACCTGTGTTTTCTCCATAGGTTGTATTTGCAGGAGCACCAAATAGAGAAGCAAAACTTGTTGCTGAAAACATCGCACTTAATCTTGAAAATCGTATGGCATTTAGAAGAGCTATGAAGCAAGCAATGTCAAGAACTATGAAAGCAGGAGCACTTGGTATCAAAGCCAGTGTCTCAGGAAGACTTGCTGGAGCAGATATTGCTCGTACAGAATATTATAGTGAAGGAACTATTCCACTTCAGATACAACATATGGAAAGCTTGGTGTAAAAGTTTGGATATATAAAGGTGAAGTTCTTCCTTCAAAAAATAAGAATAAAGGGAAGGAGCAATAAGCCATGTTAATGCCAAAGAGAACAAAGTACCGTAAAGCATTTAGAGGCAATATGAGAGGCAAAGCCACTCGTGGCAATCTTGTAACTCATGGAACATATGGTCTCATTGCTACGGAACCTGCTTGGATAAAGAGCAATCAAATAGAAGCTGCCCGTGTTGCTCTTACTCGTTATGTAAATCGTGGTGGCCAAGTATGGATAAATATCTTCCCTGATAAACCAGTTACTACTAAACCTATCGGAGTACGTATGGGATCAGGAAAAGGTGCAGTAGAGTTTTGGGTAGCAGTTGCTAAACCTGGCCGTGTACTTTTTGAGATAGGTGGCATACCTGATAAAGATGCAGTAGAAGCTCTTCGTCTCGCTATGCACAAACTTCCACTCAAGTGCAAGATATTATCTAAGGATAGAGTAAATGGAGG
>CALELJ010000112.1 GCA_937902445.1 uncultured Treponema sp.
GTTGCAGAAGTTAAGTCTGACCTTATGGGTGAACAGACAATCCTCTGCGGTATGCTCCAGGCTGGTACAATCGTTTGCTACGACAAGATGGTTGCAGACGGAATGGATCCAAAATGGGTTACAAAGTTCCTCATGCACGGCTGGAACGTAATCACAGAAGCCCTCAAGTGGGGTGGTATCACAGGTATGATGGACCGCCTTTCAAATCCTGCAAAGCTCAAGGCTAACCAGCTTTCAAAAGACATCAAGGCTCTCCTTGCTCCACTTTACCAGAAGCACATGGATGACATCATTTCTGGAGAATTCTCTAGCACAATGATGAAGGACTGGGCAAACAAGGATGCTAACCTCCTCGCATGGCGCGAAGAAACAGGTAAGCTTGCTTTCGAAACAATGGAAGAATCAACAGACGAAATCAGCGAACAGGAATACTTCGACAAGGGTATCATCATGGTTGCTATGGTTAAGGCTGGCTGTGAACTCGCATTCGAAACAATGGTTGACGCCGGTATCAAGGAAGAATCTGCATACTACGAATCACTCCACGAAGTTCCTCTTATTGCAAACCTCATTGACCGCAAGCGCCTTTACGAAATGAACAAGGTTATTTCTGATACAGCTGAATACGGATGCTACCTCTTTGCCCGCGTTGCAGCTCCAATGATGCAGAAGGACCTTATGCCAAAGGTAACAACAGAAGTTATCGGTAAGGGTCTCAACGTTAAGGACAACAGCGTAAACAACGCTGAACTCGTAAACGTAAACGCAGAAATCCGCAACCACCCAATCGAAGTTGTAGGAAGAAAACTTAGAGCATACATGACAGCTATGAAGCCAATCGTTGGTTAATAAATGCTATCCGAGAGTTTCGATGTTTTTTGCGAAGCAAAAACGGGCGCGGACTGCGAACGAATCGAAACTCTAGACCATTCTCGAAAGAGAATGGTCCAATGACTGCTATGAAGCCAATTGTAAAATAAATAGCCTGCACCAACTCGTCAGAGTTGGTGGCAGAATGCGCAAGCATTTTGCAAATGACCGCAATGAAGCCTATCGTGAAATAAATAGGCCGCACCAACTCGTCAGAGTTGGTGAATGTACTTTAATTGATTTGTCATACACCATAAAAAAAGACGCTTCGAAAGAAGCGTCTTTTTTTATTCCAAAGCCTTTGCCTAGCAGTTCAACAGTCTGAAAATTCTTCCCTGGAAAATCATGCAGATAAGATCAAGAATCCACCAGATGTTCCAGCCAACAAGAAGGCGGATAAGACCTGCGATGATCTTTCCTTCAGAAAATCTTGTAAGAATTCCGCACACTGCTGATGTAAAAGGAATGATTGCAAGAACAACGCTCACAATCCATGGGAGACCAAAATAATCCTTTGACTTTGCCATATAAAAACCTCCTATAGCAACTGATTATATCATTATTCTGATGCAGAAAATTTCTGATGTCAATGAGAACCAGAAATTTAACCAGAGGGGACAGACCCCAATGAACTTGAGCTAAAGAATCACAATAACAATTTATTATACAAATCAAATATGCCCTGCAATATTAAAAAACTCAATCATAATGTATAATTCTGCTATGCCTATAATTACAAAACCAGAAACGTTTATCTATGACCATAACATTGCAATCAAGGGGACAGACCTCTTGATCAATCCACAAGGCTCTCTGCCAACACCCGACGACATGCTTTCCATCGTTAAAGCAGATCTTGCACTAGACTGGTACAGCGAAGACCTTTATGGCTACAGTGCCCTTTTATTGAAGGAAGAAGCTGAAATTCCTGAAGGATTTGGGGTCTGTCCCCTCCGTCAGTTCTTCTGGGACAAGCCGGAACTTTCATTCATCGCAGCCCGTGCCAGAAGCCTGCTTTCTCAGCGACAGATGTACAGATTCTGCCCTACCTGTGGGGACAGACTCCTAGATGACAAAACCGAAAGCGCCCTTTTCTGCCCAAGCTGCAACATTAAGTTCTTCCCGCGCATAGAACCTGCAACAATCACATTGATTTCCAGAGGCGATGAGATATTGCTTGCCCGCGGCAACCGTGGTACCTACAACAAATTTGCATGCATTTCAGGCTTTGTAGAACAGGGAGAAACCCTTGAAGAATGTGTGGTACGCGAGGTAAAGGAAGAAACCAACCTTGAAGTAAAGAACATAAAGTATATGGGAAGTACTGCATGGCCTTTCCCCGATCAGCTCATGCTTGAATTTACGGCAGACTATGCAGGCGGAGAACTTAAGATCCAGGAAGAAGAACTTGCGGAAGCCAAATGGTTCCGTAGGGATCAGCTGCCACCTTTGGACCAGCTGCCGGCTCCGGGATCAAGCGCATACAATCTGATTTTTGGTAATGCAAATAAATAGAAAAAGCATTATACTGTTTACAACAATTTATGGAGACAATTATGGAACAGAACCTTATGAAGCTTCAGAACGGAAGCGATGTCCGCGGAATTGCCCTTGAAGGTGTCGCCGACGAACATGTAAACCTTACAGAGAATGCCTGCAACAGAATCGGACAGGCTTTTGCAATCTGGCTTTCAAAAAAAAGCGGAAAAAATATTTCAGACCTTAAAATCGGTATCGGCCGTGATGCACGCGTGACAGGTCCAGCCCTCCTTAAGGCAACTGCTGCGGGAATCGCATCTACAGGCGCAAAGGTAATCGACTGCGGTCTTGCAACAACACCTGCAATGTTCATGTCCACAGTATTCGATCAGACAAAATACGACGGTTCTGCAATGCTTACTGCAAGCCATCTTCCTTTCAACAGAAACGGAATCAAGTTCTTTGATGTAAACGGCGGTCTTGAACACGACGACATCACTGACGTACTTACAATCGCCCAGGAAAAGGCGGAATCAGGAGCTGCTGACTTTGCAGGTTCATTTGCCCTTCTTGAAACATATGCCGCCCATCTCAAGAATACAATCGCAAAAGAACTTGGTGCAAAAGACGGCGACAAACCACTTGCAGGACTCCACATTGTAGTCGATGCAGGTAACGGTGACGGTGGATTCTTTGTAGACAAGATTCTCCAGCCTCTTGGTGCAGATACAACAGGAAGCGCTTTCCTTGAGCCGGACGGAATGTTCCCTAACCACATTCCAAATCCTGAAAACAAGGAAGCAATGAAGGCTATCCAGAATGCGACTACATCAAACAAGGCCGACCTTGGTCTTATTTTCGACACAGACGTTGACCGCATGAGTGCAGTTTTCAGCGACGGAACTGAAGTAAACCGCGACAGCATCATTGCTCTTTTTGCGGCAATCCTCAAGGACCAGTATCCTGCAAGCACCATCATCACAGACAGCGTAACAAGCGACCGCCTTACATTCTTCCTCGAAAAGAAACTTGGTCTCAAGCACCTTCGTTACATGCGCGGATACAAGAACGTAATCAACAAATGTATTGAACTCAACTCAAAGGGTGAAGTTTCTCCACTTGCAATGGAAACATCAGGTCACGGTGCACTCAAGGACAACTATTACCTTGACGACGGATCATTCCTTGCAGTAAAGCTTATCGTTGCGCTTGCCAAGGCAAAGAAAGAAAACAAGAACATCGAATCCCTCATTGCGGAACTTCCTGCTGCCGGTGTTGAAGGCGAATACAGATTCAAGATCAAGGCTGAAGATTTCAAAGCATACGGAAAGAACGTCCTTGAGACTTTCAAGAAACGTGCGGAAGAAAAGAAGTTTGATATGCCAGAGAGCTTTGAAGGCATCCGCATTTCCTTCCACGATGAAAAGGCGGAAGGATGGATGCTCCTGAGACTTTCCCTTCATGACCCGGTAATGCCTCTCAATGTTGAAGGCAAGACACAGAAGGACAAGGATGCAATCATCGCCTACGCAAAGGAAATGATTGCAGGATTCGACCAGCTTGACGTAAGCTGTCTTAACTAATTTTTACAATCAACCAACATAGAAGCCGTCGATGTCAACTTCGCTTGATGCGACGGCTTTTACTTTTACCACGGCACCAGGCACAATTGCCTTGACCGCATTCTTGTCATCAAGGTCATAACGGACAACAACATTTCCGTCGACGTCAGGAGCCTCAAACCAGGCACGTCCTATGGCAAGTCCTTCATCAGTTCCCTCAAGATTCTGAACAATCTCTTCAATAAGAACATCGTAAACTTTACCGACACGCTTTTTCAGAAGACTACGGGTAATTTCCTGTTGAACAGCAGTAAGTGCGTTTGCACGGGAAACGGCAGTCCTGTGGGCAACCTGGCCTTTCATCTTATAGGCTGGAGTATCATCTTCCTTGCTGTAATCAAAGCATCCAGACCAGTCGCTCTTTATGGTCTCAAGAAATTTCTTTGTATTTTCAGCATTCTCTTCCTTTTCTCCAGGAAAGCCCGTAAGGAAAGTTGTACGAAGACAGCTTTCAGGAAGTTCCTTTCTGATGGTCTTGACCAGCTTTGAATAGCTTTTAAATGATCCCTTTCTGTTCATGGCATGAATTATTTCATCATCACCGCTCTGGAACGGAATGTCAAAGTATGGAAGAATTCTTTCATCTTTCCTGATGAGGTCAAGAACATTGGTGTCAAAATGGTCCGGATGAATGTAAAGAAGACGTACCCAGAATTTTCCCTTTAACTTTGATATTTTTTCAACCAGTGCATACAAAGGTGTCGGACCGTTGATTTCAGCAAAGTTCTTCTCATCAACAAGTGGCTTCTTAAGTTCACTGTACATGATTGAATGCCAGTCCTTTTTACCAAATTTTCCCTTATCCTCAATACCACAACCATAGGCTGCAAGGTCCTGGCCGATAAGGTTGATTTCAAAGACTCCCTGCTTAAGGAGCTTTTTTATTTCAGCAATGATTTCATCAACAGGACGGGAACGAAGCCTTCCGCGAATCAAAGGAATGGCGCAGAATGAACAGCAGTTGTCACATCCTTCCGTGATCTTAACAAAAGCGCTTCCCTTATATGAAAGAAGGTTGGTACGCTCACCACAGAAAACACCTTTCTGTTCAGCTTTAAGAACAGGACGCTTCTTTGATTTTGAAAAAACATCCTTGACAGCCCTGTCCAGCAATGAAAGATCACCGTTGCCTACAATTCCGTCTGCTTCAGGAAGATCCTTTTCAAAAACTTCCGCATAGCGTTCAGCAAGACAACCAGTAAGAATAATCTTCTTATCAGGATATGCACTGCGGGCATCAAGCAGGGAATCGAGGCTTTCTTTTTTCGCGCTCTCAATGAAACCGCATGAATTTACGATTATCAGATCGGCATCGTCGGTACTTTCAACCTGAATGTATCCCAAGGCCTCAAGACGGGAAATGATCAGTTCTCCGTCCACCTGGTTTTTTGCACAACCATGCTGGTCAAGAAAAAACTTCTTTGATTTTGCCATAGCGTTTTCTCCAATAAAAAAAGGACCCTCATTAGGTCAAGGGTCCCATTAGATTTTCCGTAAAGTACTAATCAAGTTCAATGAGGACAAGACGATACTTTCCGTCACTGTCACGAACCCACTTGATATCCTCGGCTTTTACTTCACCGGCGCGACCGACTTCAAGGTCATATGATGAAAGGCCTGCAAGCACTCGGATCTTGAGGGCATTGTTGTTACTCATCCATAGTCTTGTTCCGTTGTTGGAATTAACGGCAACCTGATCACCGCTCTTGAAATAATCTTCAACATAAGTGTTCCTGTCGCTCTTATAGCGGAAAAGACAAGAGCCACGGAAAGTAACATTTATTGTAAATGGATATGCACGGGTATCCTCGTGGATCACAACACGCTTTGAATTGTTCTTGACGCTGGCAGCAGAAGGAATGTCTGAAAGTTCAGTTCCGGAATCGCTTTCTGCAAGCTCAACAAATGTATTATCAGTTTTCTTTTCAATAAGACGGACTTCAGCCCCATGGCTTCCCTCATCACTTGAAATATCGCTGAGATAAACAATTACATCGGCAAATCCATCGCCATCAACATCAAGATCCCTTTCCTCGCTGAGCTCAACAATCTGTGTTCCTGAAGGCATGAGCAAAGCAAGGGTTCCCTTTGTTTCGCCAACAGTGACAACAATATTTCCTGTACCCTGCTTTGTCGGGAACAGAATCTGGTCACCTTTATAGAATCTCTTGGTCTCAGACTTTCCGGTAAACTGATACTGATGGATCTTTTCTTTTTCCGTAGTCTGCTGAACTTTTGCCTGAATCTTTTCCGGTACATTGAATACCTTGAAGTAAAGATATATGCCCACAGCGATGACTATAGCACAGGCACCGCCAATGAGAAGCGGCAAAATGAATTTAGGCTTCTGCTTGCGTGTTAGCTCAACCGGAACAGGAGCTTCCTGAATTTTCTTTGCGTGATAAAGATGCATTACCTCATCAGCATTGATTCCAAGAAATTCACAATAATTAGTAAGGAATCCTATAAAATATGATTCACCCGGAAAATCGTCGGAACGTTCTTCCTCAAGTGCGAGTATGTAATTTTTTGTGATTGCAGTTGCGCGTTCAATTTCCTCAAGGGAAACATTCTTTTCTTCGCGGGTCTTGCGCAATAATTCGCCGTAGCTTTCCATTTTTTACTCCGAAAGAAGGAAGTTGTTGTAGTTGTTTGCAGATGACGGCGGATCATAAATGAAACGCTGGTCACTGATATTGGAATTCAATTTGTAATTGAAGATGTCAAAAATGTAATCCTCATCCTGGGCTGTAGTTGCATGAACACGGCGGATAAGTTTAGTCGACGGATCCACAGAGAGCTTAATTTCACGGAAGGATTCTGTTGTGGAACGGCGCTGAAGAAGAAGGTTCACCACCATCTCGTCACTTCCGTCATCAAGCGGAACTGCATCCTGTCCTGACTGGTAAGCAACGGTGTAGTAACGCCTCATCAAGGAAAGACCTTCAGCAGTAGCGGCATTTGCTTCATTACCGGAAACATTCTGCTCAAGAATTGCGGAAGATCCAGGTAGATATATCGTCAGATCGGAACCGTTGAAAAGCACAACCTGTTCAGCAGGATCAGAAAAATCTATTCTAAGCATTTCAGGCTGCTTGTAGCTGACTCTTCCAACCATCTCAGTTTTTCCAATTGTAATAGTAACGTCAGCCTCATAATCCTTGACTTCTGAATACCGTTCGCTTATGGACTTAAAAAAATCACTGGCGGTTGTAATTCCCTGGGAAAAAATCGAAGAAGCCGTAAGGGCCAGACACAGGGGAATTGAAAAAAACTTTTTCATTATATGAAACCTCAATGTAACCAGGGGAACTCAAAACAGTCAGCCCCTGAAGAAGTAAATAATTATAGTATTAAATATTTTCTATATATTGTAAAAAAAGAAGCGGATGTGGTCAACCATCATGATTTTCCACCCGGAATGAACCTCATTTAGCCAGTTTAAGGACTTCCTTTATTTCCTCAAGGATGGCAAGGGCATTTATTCCCGTCTGAAGGTTTGACCGCAAAGGAGCTTTTCCATCAAGATAATCCACTGCATTCTTCACCATGTTTGCAAAATAAAGGGTCTTTTTTGGAGCCTTGCCTTTTTTATCACGGCGAAGGGAATAAAAACCCGAATAGAGTCTGGACTTTTCCCTGTGATAAAATTTGAGATACCCGTTTCCTATGCAGATTCTTCCTTCTGTTCCGTTGATGCAGATTTCAAAAGAGAAAAACCTGGATCTTCCGCTCATGGTAATTGAAACATCGGGACATTTTTCCGTAGTGTAATGGGCACTCATCTGGCGCACGTTGTTTTTTTCATCCCGATAGATTCCCGTTACGACAGGATCGTGGAGAAGTGAATTCACGGTCTTAAATTCAGTACGCAGAGAATCAGAAGAATCTTCATCGCCAAAAAGACTTCTGCCCTTTTTCTGATACGGTATTTTTTTCACGTCTGAAGGAGTTCCGTCGTCTTCAAGAAAAAAAAGAACGGCATCTACCAGATGCGTGCCATCGTGTATGAGACTGTAGGCACCGGTTCTTTCCTCAAGGGGGTTGTAGACACAAAGGCTGGAACAAAGCTCAGCACGGATGGACTGAAGTTCGCCAATCTTCGACATATATTTTTTTGCGGCAATAAAGTCTGCTGCGAATCTTCTTTCGTGATTTATCAAAACAGGAACATCATACTCGGCAGATTCCTCGCGAATTCTTTCCGCCTCACGAAGGTTGAGGGCAACAGGTTTTTCAAGGATTATGAGTTTTGGTTTTGCCCTGATTGCATCGATTGCTTCACGCATATGGGCATTTTCATTTACTGCAATAGTTACGATGTCGGTTTTTGTTCTCGAATATAAAGTTGCACTGTCAGAATAGACTACAGCCTTTTTGTTTGCTTCCTGCCAGTGGATGAGTCTTGTCTGGTCAGTATCACAGGCTGCAACAAGATTGATTCTTCTATTTGCTTTCAATGCCATGGTGTGGCTTGCAGGCTGTTCCCGTTTTTTATCATTGCCCAGGGAGTATCCTATACGTCCGCAACCGATCAAAGCAGCCGTGTATTTCTTTCGTCCCATTTTTTACCCCCTGATTAATTGATTATACTGTCCCTGCGAAAAAAAATCTATTTAGAGAAAAATCAATTTCCTTGTTTTACTTCAGCTGATAGAATTCATACTCCAGCCGGAACTCATGGGATGCGGCAAAAGTTATTCCGTCCGCTTCAATTGGAGAATAGAACACATTTGTAAAAGCATATCTTCCGTCACAAAGGAAAAGCTCGGCACTGCTTACATCACAGACAAGCCTCATGTCTATTTTTCTGTCTTCTGGAATTTCAAAAAGAAAGGCGCGGGAACTTTCACAGTCCTTTCTGGTTCCGCTTCTACTCCTGTCAAATGTGACTTTTCTGTTCTTAAAATCAAAGAGATACTTTGAAAAATGGTTTTCGTCTTTTGCGATTTTTATTTCAAGCCATTCACATTCCTGCGGAACCGTAAAAGAAAGCAGAAGATCATAAAACCTGCCCTTCACTCCATTGATTTCAATTTCTTTTCCGGCCATCAGATTTTCATTTCCTGCAATCTTATTTTTCCGCAGAGTCTCGATTTCCTTTACCG
This sequence comes from uncultured Treponema sp., assembly GCA_937902445.1. Lineage (GTDB taxonomy): Bacteria > Spirochaetota > Spirochaetia > Treponematales > Treponemataceae > Treponema_D. The sequence goes on from CALELJ010000112.1 coordinate 9,080, forward strand.
GTGACTGAAAGAGAATTCCATTTTCTATTTTCAGCTCTCTTGGAAGAGTCATCATCCCTGACCACAAATAATCATCCGGCGTGCTGAACCCTTCCCAGCGGTGCATCCAGGCGATCATTACCCTTCTTCCATCCGGTAGCAAGGTAGTCTGAGGTGCGTAAAAATCAATTCCAAAATCAATCTGCCTTACATTGTTCCGTGCAAAAGTCCAGGAAGATCTGTCCATGATTCCAGTCATGATTACGCTGTTGTTGCCGTCATGAAATCCTGACTCAAGATCCTCTTTCATTTCCTGGGGTGAAATGATGATCACGTCAGTTCCGTCGAGAGAAAAGAAATCAGGACATTCCCACATCATCCCAAGATTGCAACGGCTTCTGTCAGCGACGGAAACAAACTCCCACTTTTCCAGATCCATGGATTTGAAGATTATAAAGGCTCCGCTTCCGTCATCGGTTTTTATCACGGCGCCAAGAAAATATACACCATTTTCCTTCCACAATTTTGGATCCCTGAAATGAGCCTTGTCATAACCAAAGGGAATGTTTTCCGCCGTAATCACAGGATTGGATTTCTTCTTGAAATATTTTTCGCCGTCACCAGCTGCAATGGATTGATTTTGAATTGTATTTCCCTCAACGACACTTGTATAGACAATGACATGGGAAGATGAATCTTCAATCGCAGTTCCGGAAAAACATCCATCCACATCAAAGGAACAGTCTGGCGCCAGGGCAGGCTTAAGGAATTCCCAGTGCAGCATATCGGAACTTACAGCATGTCCCCAATGCATCGGTCCCCATTTATTGCTGTATGGGTGATACTGAAAAAACAAATGGCATTTATTGTTAAAAAATGAAAATCCATTTGGATCGTTAATCCATCCACAGGGAGATGCCAGATGAAAAGCAGGTCTCCTTTCTTTTTCAAGCATGGAATTTCCTATAGTTTCAAGACATCTTTTCTGCATCTCATTTGCTTTTTCAATTGAATAATCCATGATGGAATTATAAATCAGCATCAGAAAAATGACAATTTTTGTCACCAGACCTTTATATATTATATGGAGGTAAAAAAAATGAATAACGACGAAGATATTTTTTCATCATTCAAAAAAAGTGCGGAAGACATTCAAAGCGATGACAAGGCATTACTTGCAGCACAGAAAGCATTCGGAATAACCTACCTTTACCCGTGGCAGAGAATCGTAATAGCAAACATTCTCGATGCCCAGATTCCACCACAGGAAAAGGAAGATGAAAATGAAGATGACACGGCTTTCTACAAAGGCAAGCAGATTGTGCTTCTTCCAACAGGAGCCGGCAAATCCCTGTGTTTCCTTACACCTTCGATTCTTCTTGAGGGCGCAACAATGGTTCTGTATCCGCTCCTTGCCCTGATGTCTGACCAGAAAAGACGAATGGACGAAGGCGGAATAAAGAGCGTTGTATTTTGCGGAGGCCAGTCACAGGAAACAAGAGAAGAGAATTTCAGACAGATCGAAGAAGGTGCAAAAATAATCCTTGCAAATCCTGAAGTCCTTCAAAGCGAAAAACTGATTGAACGTCTCTCAAAATGCAACATTGCCCACATCGCCATAGACGAGGCTCACTGTGTTTCCGAATGGGGAGACACCTTCAGACCAGCCTACCTGAACCTGGGGAAAGTGATAGAAAAAATCAATCCTCCGGCAGTCACCGCATTTACGGCAACAGCTTCTCCACAGGTCCTTTCCAGAATTTCTGAAGTACTGTTTGGCGGAGAGTCCCATATAGTAAGAAGCGACAGCGACAGACCAAACATCCACTATGAAGTCATCAACACCTATGCAAAAAAACGGACAGCCTTTTTGCTTGCCATAGAGCGTCCTAAACCTCTCATCATTTTCTGCGGAACCCGAGCAAAGTCTGAGGATATGGCCAGGGAACTTGCCGCCTATTACGGACCTGACAGAGTGAAATTCTATCATGCGGGCCTTGAACGGCAGGAAAAGGATAAAGTTGAAAAATGGTTCTATCCAAAGACTGATGCGATCTTGTGCTGCACGTGCGCTTTTGGAATGGGCGTAGACAAAAAGGATATCCATACAGTCATTCATCTGGAACCAAGTCCAACAGCGGAAGCCTACATTCAGGAAGCAGGCAGAGGTGGCCGCGACGGAAGTGTTGCCGACGCCATTCTTTTGTGGAGTCATAAGGACAGTGCGGCTGCTGAAAAATTCAAACCTGGCAGCCGTGAAAGGGTTCTTAAGGAATTTGCAGAAACCAAGGAATGCAGACGACAGATTCTTCTTGATGCGCTTGGGGGCGAAAAAGCGGCCTGCAGCGGATGCGATGTCTGCAAACGTGGAGGTCCGGCTCCAAAAGCAAAGGATGCAGAAATCATAATGAACCTTTTGAGAAAAAACAAAAGAAGATGGACCATGGACGAATTGAATTTCCAGAGTGCCTTAAAGCTCAACACAGAAATGAACGGCAGCTGTGAAATTGTTCCCTATGAACACAGCGATACGGAAGAAATAATAGCACAACTGAAAGACCAGGCTTTAATCAAAACATGTTCCTGGCCTTTTAAAAATCTTGTAGCATGCAAATGAACGGGGAATCTTTCCGGATATATGGACAGTCCCCGTCAGTCATTAGAACGAAAGATTTTTTTCATTACCTGGAAAAGTAATGGCATACCATATGGAATTACCTTCGACCCAATATTTATTGAATACTCGGACAATGTCTTCTGCGGTGACATTCCTGATCTGATCAAGTTCCTTAAGATCATGGTCAATATCGCCGTAAGCCATAAGGTTAGTCATGATCCTGAACATCTGGCCTGAAGTCGTCTTTGATTCCGAATAGCTGGAATTTATCCATTTGCTCTTGAAACTTTCCAGATTATCAGCAATTTTTGAAAACTCATAAGTTCCGTCTGAATTGCTTTTTTCAACGGAAATGCCCTGGCTCATATAAGATTCAGCTTCCCTCATCGCCTTTCCAACATTCTTATAGTCGGACACCTTGAACAGATAATCCTGACACAAAGGAGCTTTTGAAACAGTAACACTTGAATAAGGGGTATAGCATATTCCATGGTTTATTCGCACGACATTATACAGAGTTTCCGAATAAATCTGAGCGGCAAGGAAAGCTGCACCCACATCAGGATTTCCAGTTTCCGGACCTGTAAACACTCTGGCGCAATATGCCGTTCCAAGACATGACGGATGGGTCAGAACAACAGGTTCCTTTTTTTGTATTTTCAAAAGAGGTATTTGTTTTTTTTCATATTTAAGTTTTTCATCAAACACAAGTTTTCCAATTGATTTATTGAGTTCCGTCTTGAGTTTCTTTACGTCAATATTTCCAGTAGCAGCAATAAAGAAATCGCCGCCTCCAATTATCTGTCTGTGGAGTTCCTTCATCTTTTCGGCAGTAATATTTTCCACAGATTCCGGAAGAACATTTCCCCGTGATTCAAAAGGATGTCCCCTGTAAATATCCTTTATGACATTGTATGACAACAGTGACGAAGGATCGTTCAGTATTCTTTGAACTTTCTGCGCATTTGAATCGGAAATATCTTTCATGACATTATCAGCAAACTTTGGATTTATGAATCCATCCACAAAAACAGGAACCATCTTGTTGAAATATTTATCCTGACCATACATATACAGTACAGTTCCAAAAGTCCTGCAGAATTTTGAAATTGAAACATCATTGTCATAGGAAAGCTTGTTTCGTTCTTCCATCGACCAGGAATCAGAGGACATGGACATGACATCAAAAAGACAGGATTCAAGTCCGGAATATTCTGGAGTAAATTTTTCATAGCCTCCCAGACAGCCTATGGCTATGGCATTCATTTTTGAGCTGGTCTTATTTACGTAGAGCCGGATTCCATTGTTCAAAACTGCCATCTCATATTTTCTGGAATTGCCCACAGTCTTTGCAGCTGCCTTGCTTTCCCCGGGAATATAAATTTCTTTTTCGCATTCAAAGTCACTGACCATCGGATAGGTCGAAGGATCCGACGCAAATTTATCAATCTGCCACCAGACCTTTTCATCTATCTTCACTTCATAGAAACCCGCTTCATCAAATTCCTTTTTAATTTTTCCGTAAACCTGAGGATTCACAAGAACCGTCACAATGGGCTTTCTTTTGATGTAGTATTCATCAACAAATGACTGAACCTTTTTCTGTTTGATTCCCGGAAGTTTTCTGTTACCAAGAAAATATTCTATATCGCCTTCAATCCAGGATTGTCTTGCAAGACTTACAAGTCCCTCTGCCGTTTCCGACGATCTAACAAGAAGGTCGTTGAATTTCTCATCATACTTTTTCAGTTTTTTTCCGGAATATTGATTTTTATCACCACATGACTGCGGATAAATTTCACCCTGAACTTCCGCAGTGATTTTCTTTACCCGGGAAACAAGATTCTGTTCAGGAGCACCCATGACTGCATAACAACCTGAGATGCTGTTTTTTCTTGCAAAGGAAACATAGCTTCCAACATAAGTCGGATCAGGAATTCCATACTCTTCGTTTGATGCAAGTCTGGTTTTCAAAAGGGAATCTGGATCAGATAAAATATAATCAAAATATTGTGCGTAATTTGTATCTTCGTAGTCATAATCAATATCAGGACCTCTCCATTCAAGCTGAACCTGAGCAAGTCCGGGAGCCATTTTGTCATAAGGCATAACAAGATATCTTGTCTCTGCAAAAGGATTCTGTGACTGCTGGGTTCCCTTGTCTCTGGCCACAAACCCATTGTTGGACCAGGTTCCAAATATTTTCTTTACAAGTGAACAAGCCTCATCCGGATTTACATCACCGCCAATAAAAACTGCCGAGTTGCACGGAATGTAGAACTCCTTCTGCATGTTCCGCATCTGAGCAACGGTCGCATTTTTAACGACTGTAAAACTTCCCCTTGGATCAATTTCATATGGTCTCTCAGGGAACATCTCAAGATTTCTGAAGTAATGAAGGACATAGGAAGGATCCGCCTGTTCCGCCTGAATTTCAGAGAGCACGACTTTTTTCTCATTCTCAAATTCACGTTCATCAAGCAAAGGTGTGCGCATGGCAGCATTCCAGAACGCAAGTCCATTTTCCAGTTTGTCTGCTGGAACCGTGAAATAGTACCTGACAAAATCAGTCGATGTAACACCATTACGATCAGTAACACCAAGATCAGCCAGGGCACGGTTTATGGACGATGCATCTTTGTAAAGAGCATTGCCTTTAAACAGCATATGTTCATACAGATGGAACAATCCGGCAGTATCTTTTGTCTGCCCTATTGCGCCTGTACGTACTGCAACTTCGATATATACAAGCGGAACATCATGGTTCTCGACAACATAAAGTTCAAGTCCATTTTCGATTTTATAACGGAACAATCCATCGATTTTTGTTTTTTCCGCGGAACATAAAAATCCGGCAGAAAGAAAAAAGAAAACAAGCAATATTTTTTTAAGATCATTAATACGGAAATTTTTCATGCCAACATTGTGAATTAAAAATTGATTTATGACAATGTAACAACGATTAAAGAAGGTTGTTTAATTATTGTAGATTCAAGGAGGAGCCACATGGAAACAAAGAAGTTGAAAAAATTATTTGCAATTACATTTTCTGCGGTATCCATCACTGCAGTAATCATCGCAAACAACAGAAACAATAAAAATACTTTTACAGCCGGAACACACACCGCCACTACAGAAGCAAACATCTCTCAACAAAGCCCTCAGACCCCCTGATCTTTGCCACAGCCCCCTAAACATCGTCTCAGGATCCCTGCCCCCCGCCTCAGGCCACCTGAACATCGTCTCAGGCCACCTGAACATCGTCTCAGGCCACCTGAACACCGTCTCAGGATCCCTGAGCGCAGTCGAAGGGTCCCGCCGGCAAAAGCCTTGCCACATACTTGTCTTAATCCCGTGTTTTTTTGCAATAGGAATTCCAAATTATTTCCAACAAAATTCCAATAAATTTG
>CALELJ010000113.1 GCA_937902445.1 uncultured Treponema sp.
TCATCTTGTAAACCACAGGATAGACAGCCAGAATGTAATTGAACTCTGGAATGCGTTGAAGAAAACAGAGTCATCATGCAGAAAAGCCCTGACCGATCTTTTTGCTGAAAAACTTAGCCTCGACAATTTTGTCTGGGCCATCAGACTTCGTCTTTACTACGGAATGGAAAGGGAAGAAATCGTTCCCCTCCTTGCATATACGTCGGATGAAAAAAGCGAGCGTGATGTCATTGTTCAGGATGCACTCAAATCCCTCGACTGGGCTCTTGATGACTATGACAGCTGGAAAAAATCAAGGTTCAGCAGGCTGCTCAACATGCACGAAGATGGCGTGGTGTGGTCTGTTGATCCGGTGTGGATTTCAAACGCTTACAAGGCAGTCCATGTTGAGAAGGCAAGAAGGCTGTTTCACCAGCATCCATTTACCAGTTGCCCTATGGTGTGCTGGTTTATAATCAAGCAGAACGAACTTGACAATATAAGGACTGCGTCTGAAAGCCTGAGGCTGAACATTGATTCCCAGCAGGCTATGAAGATTGTCGGAATCGCGGAGGTAAACAATGGCTAGAACAACAGCTATGCGTCTGGTGGAACTTATGATTCTCCGCCAGGATATACATAATGTTTTGAAATACCTTGGAGAGTTCGGGGACTTTCAGTTTCAGCAGGACTTTTCTTTGTCTTCGGATTCAAAGATGGAAAACCCGGATCAGGTTGTTTTTGAAAAACTCCAGAAGGCAAGGGTTGATCTTGAACTTGAGGACCTGAACGGCTATAAGGGCGCTGTAAAGCTTCCGGAGGAAAAGGATCTGGAAGCCGTCGAGGACATATGCTCAAAGACAGAGGCAATCCATCAGAGCGAACTTAATGCCGCCGAGGAATCTAAGCGTGCCTCTTCAGAATACAACGAGGCTCTTGCTTTCTCAAACCTGCAGGTTTCATATTCGGAACTTGAGTCCCTGTCTTTCCTTACGCTCAGAATCGGAAAAATTGATCCTGAAAAATTTGATGAACTCAAGAGAAGGGTTGGTTTGCGTGCCTCTATCGTTGCTCTTGGCGACGATAAGTCAAGAATCCTTGCCGCATGTTCAAAGAAGGCCCGCTTTGCCGTTGATGGTGAGCTTAAGGAATGCGGTTTTGTTGAACTTGAGATTCCAAAGGATTTTAAGGGCATTCCTCAGGATACACTTGATAACCTTAAAAAGAATTCCGAAGAGGCAAAGAAAGCCCTTGAGGAAATTCAGACTGAACGCAGGAATTTCGCACAGACCCATAAGGATGAGCTTTACAGGCTCCTGCAGTGCTATTCCGTTTCAAAGCAGATCGTTGAAGTTGAGAACAACCTTGAGTCTACTGAATATGTCTACAGGATTACGGGATGGATTCCGGCCTATGAGACAAGACAGGTTTCAAAGGATCTTGATGAACTTACAAAAAGCCGCGCTGCCTTGAGGGAATACATGCCTGATGAAGTTGCTTCGGTAATATCAGGTGAGGAAAAAGTTCCTGTTCAGGTCAAGCATGGTGCTCTCGTAAAAAATTTTGAGCGCATGATTTTCAGCTATGGTTCTCCTCTCTACGGAACCATCGATCCAACTCCATTTGTGGCCGTTTTCTTTACCGTGCTTTTTGGAATCATGTTCGGCGATGCAGGCCAGGGACTCTGTTTCCTTCTTATCGGTATTCTCTGCTGCCTCAAGAAAATGAAAATTTCAGGATGGGAGAAATTCGGTCCTGTACTTTGCTGTATTGGTGTAAGCTCAACCATAATGGGTCTTTTGACCGGTGAATTCTTTGCCAACGAAACAATCCTTGAACCTTTCGCCATGTGGGTGACAGGCCTCTTTGGGCATCCTCATGCACCGATTCTTCACATGATGCCTTCAAGCGATCCTCATTCGATTACAAGGATGTTCATGTTCTTTGGATTTACCATCGGTGTCGGTTTCCTTATCAATTCATGCGGACTCATCATCAACATCATAAACCAGCTTTCACTTAAAAGATGGGGCAAGGCTTTGTTTGGCAAAACCGGAATTTCAGGCGCCCTGTTCTTCTGGTACGTTGTTGCCTTTGCACTCCGTGTCGCATTCTTCAAGCACGTGCCTTCAGCAGTTGATTTTGCCGTCATCCTTGGTACGCTTTTGATTTCTGCCTTTGGCGAACCTCTGGAGCGTCTCATTGAAGGAGAGCATCCGGTTCTTGAAAACGGACTTCTTTCAGCGGTCATTGCCGCTGTGGTTGAAATCATCGAAATTGTTTCTTCCTACCTTTCAAATACCGTCAGCTTTGTCCGTGTCGGTGCTTTTGCACTTGCTCATGCGGTTCTTGGTTACATCATCAACTCCCTTGTTGAGATTACACCTGGAGCAGGTGGATTTGCTGTTGCCGTGGTTGGAAACGCAATCGTCGTTGTTCTTGAGGGCATGATTGTTGCCATCCAGGTTGTACGTCTGCAGTACTATGAGTTCTTCTCAAAGTTCTTCAGCGAAACTGGCCGTGAATTCAAACCGTACAGATTTGAATATAAGTAAATAAAAGGATCCCTGAGCGGTCCCTGAGCGCAGTCGAAGGGCGCAGTCGAAGGGTCCGTAAAAACATAAGGGTATTGAGATACATTAGTAAATAAAAGGATCCCTGAGCTTGTCGAAGGGTCCGTAAAAACTTCAGGGCACTTCGACAGGCTCAGAAACCCTGAAGACATAGGAGTATTTATATGAACAAGAAATTTATCACTGTTTTGACAACAATGATGGTTATGGGAGCTGCCTGTCTTTTTGCTGAAGACGCAGAAAAGGCTCAGGCTGCTGCAAGCGGAATTGGTGGAGCTATCAAGTACATCGCTGCTGCCATCGCCGTTGGTATCGCATGTATCGGTGGTGGTGCTGCTGTAGGTAAAATCGGTAGCGCAGCCATGGGTGCAATGGCAGAGAATGCTGAACTTTCAGGAAAGGCTCTTCCTTTCGTTGGTCTTGCTGAAGGTATCTGTCTCTGGGGCTTCCTTGTAGCACTCTTCATCATCATCATGTAGTAAATGAAATTGCCCTTTGCGGCAATTTTGTTGACTGGATTTTATTTTCCCAAAGACATGTCCAACTGGGACGTGGTAGGAAATTATGAACTATTTTGTTATAGGCGAGCGGGAACTTGTCCTTGGATTCAACCTTGCCGGTGTCCAGGGGCAGGCCGTCTCAAACAGACAGGAAGCATTGGATTCATTCAACCTGCATACAGGTCAGGTAAGTTCAGTGCGTGCCGCTGTTGAATCAGAAAGACCTGATATTCTCATTTTGACGGAAGATGTTGCTGACATGCTTTCGGCTGAGGTTCAGTCGTGGCAGATGAAAGGCAAATCTCCATTGATTGTGGAAATTCCAGGGCTTAACGGACACATCCCGGGAAGAAAAACACTTACAGATTCAATTCGTGAAGCTGTTGGAATCAACGTTTAGGAATTTACTATGGAAGAATTACGTTCTACCGACATATTGGATAAGGAAATCCGTGAAGACAGCCAGAAGAAAGCGGATAAAATTCTTGCCAAGGCAGAAGAATCTGCCAGCGCTCTTTTGAATGATGTTGACTCACGCGTTGCAAAAGCAGAGGAAGATGCAAGAAAGGCCTCTCAAAGCCGTCTTGATATTTTCAAAAGGAATGTGAACGCTTCCCTTCCGCTTGAAAAGCAGAGATGCCTTGTTTCGTACATCAATGATTCTGTTGTCGATGCGATAAAAAAATATTTTGAAAATGCAGATTCCTCAAAAAAGGAACAGATCATAGAAAAACTTCTGGAGAAGGCAAAATCCATAACGGGAGATTCCCGTGTAAATGCTCTTGCATGTGGAAGCCTTTCTACCGCAGACGCGGAAAAAATATTGAAGGCTGTGTATGGTTCCGCCTGTACTGGTGTTTCCATGCAGAAGAACAGCAACGAAAATGATGTATTCTCCTACGGAATCATCCTTTCAACTGAAGATGGCAAAATTACCTGCCGTCTCACCCTTGAAGAAAAAATAAATGAATTGCTCAGCCAGAATCGTGAGCAGCTTGCTCTTGGTCTTTTTGGCGGGAGGTTGCCTGAATGATTACAGGTAAGATTACCCGAATTTCCGGTCCTATCGTTTATGCTGAAGGACTTGAAAAATGCGGTCTTTATGATGTTGTTGATGTAGGTGAGAAAAAACTCATCGGTGAAATTATCCGCCAGAATGAAGGCAAGGCTACAATACAGGTTTACGAAGATGTAAGCGGAATGCACATCGGCGAGAGTGTCGTCTCAAGTGAAAGACCTCTTTCCGTAAAACTTGGACCAGGCCTTGTCGGTACAATCTACGACGGAATCCAGCGTCCTCTTAAAGAAATGTTTGAGGACAAGGGCGCATTCCTTTTGCCGGGACAGCGTACATCTCCCATTGACGAAAATAAAAAATGGGATTTTGTTCCTGTAATGAAGGAAGGCGATGAAATTGCACCAGGTGCCGTCATTGGTACAGTCCAGGAAACAGGTTCCATCGTGCACAAGATCATGGTTCCGCCGACCGTCAAAAAGGCCACCCTCAAGTGGATCGAGGGCGGCGTCAAGACCGTCGAGGAGAAGATCGCCTGCGTCGTTACCCCCGAGGGGAAAGAGATCGAGCTTTCCATGCTGCAGCGTTGGCCCGTTCGTATCCCCCGCCCCTATACCAATAAATTCACTCTGAGCCGTCCGCTGAACTCCGGACAGCGCATCATCGACACGCACTTCGTCTTCCCGCTGATGCACC
>CALELJ010000114.1 GCA_937902445.1 uncultured Treponema sp.
ATCCGGTCAGGGCATGGTAGAGTATGCGCTCATAATCGCGCTTATTGCGGTGGTGGTTATTGGTGCACTTACTGCTATGGGTGGGTCTATTAAAGGGAAGTTCAATGGTGTAGTTACAAATCTTGGTGGTACAGCGGCAGACATGCTCAAGGCACCTCCATATATCCGTGATTTTTTTGCCAAGGGATATTACCAGCCTACAGATAAACTTACTTTCACTGTAAACGGATTCTTCGGAAGCGACGGAATGCACATCAACATGGACAAGGACGATGTTGAATCAGACGATGAGGTCATCAGTTTCGGTGAGATGAAGTATGACGTCTATCAGGGAATTTTCGGTCTTGGTGCAAACTGGATGCCGACAGACAAAGTTCAGGCAAATGCACGTTTTGCATGGAGCATGATGTATGAAGATCTTTCAATGAACATGAAGGACCAGGGCGAGATACACTACAACAAGGACTTTGTTGAAAAGTGGGGCAGCCAGTTCCCTTCTGTATGCGAAGGTGGAAGCTACAATCTGGACACATTCAGCGATTACTATGAGAAAGTTAACCACCAGATGGTGCAGGGAAAAATTGATTCGGAAGTTGCCGTGAATGATTTCAGCAGGATCAAATTCGGAGCGGAGGAAGTCCTTGCTTTTCAGACGACAAAGGAGAAGGGATACATGTGGTCGGAAGTGGATTTTGGAAATTCACCGTATCCTGCCTACATGCCTTTCAAGTTTGACATAGAGGCGGAAGGAATCAAGACATTCAACACTGCGGCTTTTGCTCTGTGGAACTACGGAACCGATGAGTCGCTGCTTAGCGGAGAACTTGGCCTTCGCGCGGAACATGCCTGGCTTACAGGTGACGGAATCGATTTGAATTCCAGGGTGGACATCAATCCAAGGGCAACCGTGCATGTGACACCATGGCGTGATATGGGTGAAGTCAGCAAGGTTACATTCACTGTCGGAGCTGGACTTTTTTCAGCAATTCCTTTTGATGCAGTGATGGTTTCTGAAGATGTAATCATAAATGAAAAGCTTAAGATGGACCGTGTTCTTTTCGGAGTTCTCGGATCTGAAGTTGAACTCAAGAACAACTGGAAATTTTCTCTTGAAGGTTACTACAAGCATTATCTCAACAGACTTTATGTTATCAATGACATGAGGAATCCCGTTGATGTTACTGCGGAAGCAATTATGGACGGAAAGGGTTATACTGCCGGATTTGACTTGATGGCACAGAAATCGATCGGCGAAAAATGGAACGGTTACCTTACATATTCTTTCATCTATGCAAAGTACAAGAATCCACGTAAGGCTGAATATCCTGACCAGACAAGCTCACGTGGAGATCCGCTTGATGAATGGTATTTCCCAAGTTTCCACAGGTTTAACACACTGAACCTCATCGTGAACTACAAGCCCACACCGACATGGACATTGACGCTGAAGGGTACATTTGCAACCGGAACTCCAAGAACCGACGGAGAAAAGTTCAGCTATCCTGTTCTGCAGGCAGATGGTTCCGTAATGCAGCGCTATTCAAGAAGCCATTTCTACAGCAATACCTTGAGAACAGATTTCAGCTGTCCTATCGACATAAGAATCGCACACAACGGAAGTTTCAAAAATCATCCAAAGTGGAAGTGGGAATGGTATCTTGGAGCTGAGGACATCTTCATGAACCTTTACTCTCCAAAGACATCGGAGAGATTTGACCAGACGACAGGCAAGGCTACAAGCAGTGATGCAAACTTTGGAATCGGAATCCCTATGATTTCTCTGGGATGCAGAATCAGTTATTAGACAGGAGAGTAATATAAATGAATCTTATTGAAATGTTTAATCTTGGCGGACCATTCATGTGGATCCTTCTTGTGTTCAGTATCGCAACTTTTGCCCTTATCATCGAGCGATGCATCTATCTTTTCTGGCATGACTGCAAAGTTGACGGACTTGCAAAAGATGTTCAGGCGCTTCTTGTGGACTGCAAAAATGACGAGGCCTTGAAGCTTCTTGAAAGCTGTACAAGAAAAAAGACAGCTGCGACAGTTCTCTATGCCCTCATTGAGAATGCAGGTTTTGGTGAGAACCGTATGGAGCGTGCCGCGGAAGCCGAAGCCCAGGAAAGAATCCGTCGCATGGAAAGCGGGTTCAACTTTCTGACGGCACTTGCTTCCCTTGCGCCTTTGACGGGATTTCTCGGTACTGTAAGCGGAATGATTGGTGCCTTCAAAAGCATCGCGAGCGCAACGGACGTCAACGCACAGCTTGTTGCAGGTGGAATTTACGAGGCCCTGATTACGACTGTCTTTGGACTGATCATCGCAATCATTGCTTCCATCGGCTACAATCTTCTTGTCCAGCGTGTGGATAATTTTGCGGCAGAAGTATCCAAGGCGATAAATGATCTCGTTCCGCTTTTGCTGAAGGAAAAGTCAGATGATTAAAAGACAGCGACGGGGAATAGACGAGGCTGGAAGTTCCGGCTCACTCAATGACCTTTCATTTCTGCTTATTGTTTTTTTTATTGTCATTGCCGGCTTCAACGTGAACAAGGGATTTCTTCTGAATCTTCCGGAAAAGGAAAAGCCGCGCGTGGTGAACACTCAGGACCTGATGACATGCAATCTCGGTTCCGACGGAACTGTCTCAATCAAAGGCGAAGTTGTTTCTATGGAAGCTCTTGAAGGAAGAATTGCATCCATGAAGCAGTCATTCCCAAACATGACATTCCTTCTTCTTATTGACCAGAACTGTCCCTATCAGGCCGTGATTGATTTGATTCATTCCGTAAGAATCTGTGGTGTTGAAAATTTTTCTTTCAGAATGGAGGAGCAGCAATGAACATAAACAGAAAGCGCAGAAACTGTTCCATAACAACATCTTCCATGTCCGACATCGGATTCCTGCTTTTGATTTTCATCATGCTTATCTCCCTGATGAACCAGCGTCACGAGCAGCCCATCGAATATACGGAAGCTTTGAATCTTGAAAAAACACAGGCAGAAAAAAATTTTGAAATCTGGATAATGGCTGATGGCGGAGTCTTTGTTGATGGAATCCATCAGACGGGCGAAAGTCTTGAACAGAATATTGCGGCGGCTGTCGTGGCAAATCCTGGTGTGAGGATTCACGTCATCGCAGACAGAAACACTCCCTACAGGTATGTAGATTCCGTGGTTCAGATTCTTCAGAGACTTCAGCACAGGGTTGTCAGTTTTGTCGTGCAGGAGGTACGTTAAATGGGTGCACTTCTGTTGAAGATAAAAAAATCCGACATTCCAAATTTGATCCGCTTTGCAAGTGTGATCATTGTCTGCATCGTGTACGTGATATTGTTCCGTTTTGTGAGAAGCAGCCCAAAGCCAGACAGCTATGTTCAAAGTGATTTTGACGCAACCATGTTCAAGCTGGTTGATGTGATGGAATATGCTCCACCGCCACCTGCTCCAGAAGAGAAAGTGATTGTGATGACTCAGCAGTCAAAGGCGGCTGAAAAAATCATTGAGACCGATGATAAAATCCAGGAGATTCCTGATACAACTATGGCCGGTGACCAGGAGATCGACTTTCTTCCGCAGCATAAGATTTCAAGCATCCCTGTGATTCCGACGGAAACGATTCTTAAACGTGTTGTATATCCGGCGATGGCATTGCAGCAGGGAATTGAAGGCGTTGTCTATCTTGAGCTTTATATTGACCAGTACGGAACAATCAAGAAGGCGGTAGTGCTCCGTGATCCGGGTCATGGATTTGCGGAAGCTGCCTTGAAGGCGATGGAAGGACTGTCGTGTATTCCGGCAACAGCCAACGGACAGAACGTGGCGGTAAGGTTCCGCTATCCGGTAAGATTTACAATCAGATAGGCTGAACAAAAAAAGCGGTCGGGATTTCATTTTTGTTTCCTGCCGCTTTTATGTTTTACATGAATTTATCCATTTCCATTTTGCAAAGCTGGTCGCAGATTTCGTTGTATT
>CALELJ010000115.1 GCA_937902445.1 uncultured Treponema sp.
AGCTTCTTGCAAAACTTGAGGAAAGCGGATGGTATCGCCGTGAAGTTCTTGCGGAAAGCGTACTCATCGGTCTTGGATTTGAACGCAGTGATTTTACGAAACGCACGGAAGAATTTTCCGGCGGATGGCAGATGAGAATCGCCCTTGCCAAAGCCCTCATGTGCGGACCTGACATTCTTCTTCTTGACGAACCTACAAACTACCTTGATATTGAAGCTCGTAACTGGCTCGAAAAATTTCTTTCGGACTTTCACGGCGGATTCCTTCTTGTTTCCCACGACCGTTACTTCCTTGACCACACGATCAATGAGGTCTATGAACTTTTCGGTGGTGACCTCAAGCGTTATTCCGGAAATTTCAGCCACTATGAGGAAGTGCGCAAAGTTGAACTTGATACGCTTATTGCAGCATACAACCAGCAGCAGCAGGAAATTCAGCATCTTGAGGAATTCATAACTCGTTTTGGATATAAGGCAACAAAGGCTGCCCAGGCTCAGGAACGCCAGAAAATGCTGGACAAGATCCTTGAGAATAAAATCGAGATTCCAGAAAACCTCAAGAAGATCCACTTTACTTTCCCGGCTGCTCCTCATTCAGGCCAGCTTGTCCTTACCCTTGAAAAAATATGCAAGAATTACGGCGGTCCAAATGTCGTGAACAACCTTGATCTTGTAGTTGAAAAGGGTGAGCGTCTTGTTGTCGCAGGACGCAATGGTGCAGGTAAGTCTACCTTGCTCAGAATGATCGCAGGCGTCGACGGTGATTATACCGGAAACGTCAAATATGGTGCCGGTGTCTCTGTCGGCTACTTCAGCCAGGATAGTGCTGAAAAAATCAGCGGTAATCAGACGATCCTTGAATACATGGAAGAACGCAGTCCGCTGGATCTCATTCCAAAAATGCGCGATATGCTTGGTGCCTTCCTGTTCCGTGGAGACGATGTTTTCAAGAGCATCAATGTTCTTTCCGGAGGAGAAAAAAGCCGCATAGCCCTGCTTGAACTTCTGCTTCGTCCTGTAAACCTCCTTGTTCTCGATGAACCTACAAACCACCTGGACATGCATTCAAAGGATGTTCTTCTTGAAGCCCTTCAGGGATTCGGCGGAACTGTAATCTTCGTAAGCCACGACCGTGGGTTCATAGAAGATCTTTCAACAAAGGTACTTGAACTTCACCCTGGCGTTTCACGTGAATTCCCTGGTGACTACAAGTATTACATGCAGCGTCTTGAGGATGAGGCAAACGGCATTGTCGGTGAGACTGCAGCCACAGAAACTCCAAAGGCCGCCAGAAAAGTCGAGGAGCCGGTGGAACAGAAATCTGCAGGAAAGCTTGACTACGAAGAAAAGAAAAAGCAGGAAGCTGAACGCCGCAAGCTCCAGAAAGAAGTGGACCGCCTTGAAGCGGAAATTGCATCCGCCGAGGAAAAGAAGACAGACCTTGAAAACCAGATGGGCCTCCCTGAAGTCTACAGCAACGGCGAGAAAGCCAAGGCCGTCCAGAAAGAAATAGAAGAACTTGCCGCAAAGCTAGACGAGCTGAACGAAGCCTGGATGGAAGCCGCCGAAAAACTGGAATAGAATCGAGCATATTCCGGAGGCTTCGACGTTGCTCAGCCAGCCTGCAGGATCCCTGAGCGAAGTCGAAGGGGCCCGCCTTTTTATTCATTGATTCTCACCGGAAGCACTTTTTTTATTTTCTATATATACGCATTAATTGAATTTCAAGGCGCATATATTGTATACTCTTGCATTATGATCGTAATGAAATTTGGCGGCTCATCAGTTGCAAATGCTGAGCGCATTAGACACGTTGCTGAAATTATTCAGACTTACAAGGATGAACTCCCTGCAGTAGTACTTTCTGCCATGGGAGATACAACAGACCACCTTCTCGAAGCTGCGGACATGGCAGTGAACGGAACAGTAGACATTGAAAAGGTGGAAAAGCTTCACTTTGATACGGCAAAGGAACTTGAAATTGAAGTTCCTGCAATCAAGGAACTTCTTGATGAACTCAAGACACTTCTTACCGGTATCAGCATGCTCAAGGAACTTTCAAAGCGTTCCCGCGACTACCTTGTTTCATTCGGTGAAAGAATGAGTGTACGCATGATGGCTGCATACCTTACAAAACTTGGTACACCTGCAAAATTCTACGATGCATGGGACATCGGAATGGTATCTGACAGCAATTACATGGCTGCTGAACTTCTTGATGAAGTTTGGGACAACATTCCAAAATATCTTAACGACTATAAGAACGGAAAGCAGAAGGAAATTCCGATTGTTACAGGCTTCATCGCAAAGGATAAGCACGGAACAATCACAACTCTCGGACGTGGTGGTTCAGACCTTAGTGCAACTATGATCGGTTCCGCAATGGGAGCAAAGGAAATCCAGACATGGAAGGATGTAGACGGAATCATGACTACAGACCCACGTCTTGTAAAGGATGCAAAACCTGTTCCAGAAGTTACTTATGAAGAAGCTCAGGAATTGGCAATGTTTGGTGCTCAGGTACTT
>CALELJ010000116.1 GCA_937902445.1 uncultured Treponema sp.
CATATCTCAACGCATTTACCGCAAGTGACAGGACTGTGTTTCCGTCAAGTTCCCTCATTAAGGCCGACTATTTCAATATCATGTCGGTTTATGCCGACGCTGTTTTTTTTCCGCTTCTCAGGAGTGAGGTTTTCTCTCAGGAATGCTGGAGGCTTGAACATGACGAGAAGGGTAATCCGTCGATTCAGGGCGTAGTCTTCAATGAGATGAAGGGCAACTATTCCTCATTCAACAGCGTTGCAGGCGACGTCATAGGAGAGGCTCTTGTGCCTGGTTCCGTGTACAATCTTGATTCTGGAGGAGATCCCCTTGTAATTCCAAGTCTTACGGTTGAAAAACTCAGGGCTTTCCACAAGAAATATTACTGCACAAACAACTGCCTCGTTTTCCTTTATGGAAACATTCCTACGGAAGAGCAGCTTGATTTCCTTGAAGAAAATGTAATCAGGAAAGTGTCTTCATATGGAAGAAAAACCGTCATAAAAGATGTAAAACTTGGAAAGTCAAAAAAAACTTTCAGGGGAATAGCACCTGCGGAAGACGATGGAAAATCCAAGGACAGCTGCACTCTTACCTTGACATGGCGTCTTGGTAAAAACATCTGCGACAGCAAGGTCAACAGTACGGAAATCCTCATGCTTTCAGATCTTCTTTTTGGAAGCGATAGTGCACCTGTAAGAAAGGCTCTGCTTAAGAAATTTCCTAAAAGTGCCGTGTCTCCTCTGTCAGGTCCAATGGTGGTTTCCTACTACAATCTCTTTACCTTTGCGCTGTCGGAGATGAAGGAAAATCTGGGTGATGAGTTCAGAAAGACAGTTTTTGACGTCCTCGAGTCCCTTGCTGAAAATGGTTTTGAGAAAGATGACATTGACCGTGCCCTCATGGATTTTGAAATCAGGAACCTTGAGGTGAAAAGAAGTCCAAGCGGCGGACCTTATTCCATTTCTATTCTTCGTCAGGTTCTTAGAGGATGGACCTACGGAATGGAACCGTGGAAATTCATAGATCTGAAAAAACGCACCGACGAATTCAAGGCGGAACTTTCGAGAGACGGGAAATACCTCCAGAAACTCATAAGAAAATATTTTCTGGACAATGATGAATACTCCCTGTGTGCCATAGTTCCGTCTGCGGAATACACTGCCGCCAGAACAAAAAAGGAAGCAGCCCTTGCAAGACAGCTTGAGAAAAAACTAGGCCGTGAAAAGATTCAGGAAACCCTTCTGAAGATGCAGAAATTCCAGGCGGATGAAAATGAGACTTCAGTAATACCTTCCGTAAAAGTTGGAGACCTGGAGATTGTGGACGATGGAATCCGGGTAAAAAAATCCACCGTAGGTTCAGTTCCGTTTTTCACCTGCGAGGAACCATGCAACGGCGTCATCTATGCGACAATTTCATTCCCTGTGGACGTACTTGATCCAAAAGACTACCTGTATCTGCCTTTGCTTGAAGAAACGCTTACGGAAATGGGATGGGGTGGCTTAAGCTGGGAAAAGACTTCCGCACTCGCCGATAAAATCACAGGGTGCTTCAACGCCTTGATCAGAAGGGCCAGCGTGTCTGACAGCAATAAAAAATACATGGAAGAAAATCCGCTTACTGTTGGCCGCGAATGGCTTGGAATAAGAATAAAATTCCTTGAGGAAAAAACCGACGAGGTATTTGCCCTTCTTGAAGACTGTCTCAAAGGTGTTGATTTTTCAGATTCCAGAAGGCTCAAGACCATCATCTGCGGTGCCTATTCAGGACTTTCGACAAACGTTGTGCCTCATGCCCACTACTATGCTTCATTGCGTTCCATGAGGACCGTAAGCCGTTTCTGCGCAGTCAATGAAATCATGGACGGAATCACCTGTCTTGAAACATTCGGCAGGCTCAAGAAAATGAAATGTTCCGACATTCAGAAAAAGCTTGTGGAGATATACGGAAAGATCAGGAGCAGTGGAGCCGTCATAAATGTTACGGCTGATAAAAACGGACTTAAGGCTGCAAGAAAAGCAAGTGAAAGACTGGTTGCCGACATGGGACTTTGCGGACCAAAGAAAAAAAGAAAATCAAGTCTCAAGGAATTCGTTGCCCTTACTGAACTTGATGGAGTTTCTGCCAGCGTAAAGAATCCTGTGGCTGATGAAGTCTTTGTAATTCCTGGTGACATCGGTTTTGCAAGCTGTGCCGTGGAAAGTTCTCCCTACGGAACAAAAGCCTATGTGGAGGACACCGTTCTTGCCCATGCCCTTGAAAAATCGGACCTGTGGAAAAAAATCCGCATGGCCGGTGGTGCCTATGGTGTTTTCATGAACGTCAACGGCGACATGAACCTTACCCGTTTTGTTACCTACAGGGATCCAAAGCCTTTTGATTCCCTCGGTGTTTTTGACGACATGCTCAGAAACCTTGAATCCAGGGAGTTCACTGCGGAGGAAACTGAACATTCTGTCTGCGGTGTCTATGCCGACGACATTGAACCTATGACTCCTCAGACCAGGGGCGGCTGCGGAATAATGAGGCAGCTTTACGGAGGATCAGGCAGGATCTGTAACAAGGTTACGGCGATGCTTTTGAAGACCGGAGTAAATGGAATGAAAAGATCCGCAAAAAGATATTCCGGTACGGGGAAAAAGGGAAAAACTGTGGTTTTCTGCGGAAAATCCCTTATTCCTGCTGAGATGAAAGAAAAATGTGGAAAAATAATTAAATTAAAGGTATAATTAAGTAATCTATGGGAATTGCATCTGGGGGAGAAGCCGTTCAAATGAAAAGGCTTAATTTCCGTAGATTACAGACATGTATCGGGGATTTTTATGACAAAGGAAAATATTGAAGAATTGACAAAGCTTATGAGACAGCTGGTTTCTGATGTTCAGGGAGCTCCATTCCCAGGCCCTAATTTCGAGCCGGAACTCTATTCCATCTGGTACGAGCATGTTCAGCGCGGTGCACAGAACTGCTTTGAATACCTTGATGAACATTTTCCCATCGACAATTCTGAATTCAAGAACTCTCTGAATAAAATGTTTAAATAATGCTCTTTTTCTGCCGAAAATTTAACCGAGAAAAAATAATTTCGGTGGGAAAGACATGTTGTCAAAGAAAA
>CALELJ010000117.1 GCA_937902445.1 uncultured Treponema sp.
AAATTAAATCCAGTCCTTGAGTTTCGGGGGCTGGATTTTTTTTATCCGCAATGTATTGAGTTCCGGCTGGAATAAAAAAAGTGGTGGACTCAATTTTAATAACAGTGTTTTAATTTAATTTTTTTATATTTTATTTGTCGTATCTATTGATTTGCCTTATAATTTTTATATGATTTCAGTTTTAGCACGGCAAATATATATAATATATAGTAGGAAAAATTCCAAAAAATTCCTTCTCCTTTTCCTCCTGCCTTTTCTGATTTTAAATCTTCATGCCCTTGAACTTGGATTAAAATTTACACCGTCTGCAGTAATTCCATTGGACACGGAAAAAGTTGCCGCAACAGGAATTTCCTACGGCGGAACAATCAACGCCGATATTGACCTGTTGAGCTGTATTTCATTTGGTCCTGAAGTTTCCTTTGCTGTTGTTCCCAAGGAAGGTGATCAAAAACAATTCTACAACTACAGTTTTGGTGCGAGCCTTGGATTCTATTGGGCTCCCGTTTCGAGAATCATGCTAAGTCTCAATGGTTCTTCCGGAATTACCCTTACGCCTTATACTTACGAAGGTCGACTTGGCCCGGACGGATCAACCTTTCTGCCTGGTTATGAAAAAAAATCTTTCATAATGAACAATTTATATTACAAGGGTACGGCGGACATTTCATTCCGTTTGACTCCGGACTTCATGATGGGTGTGACGGGCGGATATGCTGATTACCTGTATGACGACAAAAAATCCATGACAAAGGGTATCGTTGCCGGAATAAGTTTAAGAAAAATATTTGATACAAAAAAGCGTCCAAATAAAATCGAAGTTGACCTTCTGCAGGAAACAAACCTCTTTCCTCTTTTTTCATTCGCCTACAAATCTGTACCATTCGCCTACGCCTACGTTACAAACAGAAACAATGCGGAAATAAAGGACATAACAGTTTCTTTCCGTGCAGACCAGTACACTTCATCAGCTTTCAAATGCAAAACGGTTCCGGTGCTGAGAAAAAACAAGTCTGTTGAAATTCCGATCACTGGTGATTTTTCCAATGCACTTTCAACTTTTACCGAAGACGGAATGTTCAATGCGGAACTCATAATTGAATACACTCTCCTTGGCAAAAAGATGACTGAAGTCAAGGAAGTGGTAATCAACACATATAAAAGAAATTCTTTCTCCTGGTCGGATCCAAATGCCATCGCGTCACTTATTTCTCCAAACGATGCGACGGTTCTTGAATTCACCAAGGGCATCATAGGAATCGCAAGGGACAACACCCACACTGGTATAAACCAGAATCTTGAATATTCCATGGCTCTTTTTGAAGCCCTCAATACATACGGAATAATCTACGAAAAGGATTCTTTAACTCCATATGATGAAACCCATGTCGACTTTGATGAAATAGATACCATCCAGTTCCCGTTCCAGACCATAAATTTCAAAAGCGGAGACTGCGACGATCTTGCCGTTCTTTTTTCCGCAATGCTGAACTCAGTAGGAATAAAATCTTCAATCGTGTTCCTTCCTGATGACGTAATTGTAGGTGTCAATCTGAACACAAGCGGAAAGGCTGCTTCAAAACTGTTTTCATCATTGGACAGGCTGATAGAAATCGAAGAAGAGATATATCTTCCACTTTCGATGAAGTCGCTGAAACTTGGATACTACAAGGCATGGCTCAAGGCACTTGAGGAAATTTATTCATCGGAAAGCGTTGATACCGTTATCCTCGATGAAGCCTGGAAAAACTACAAAAGCCTTGGTATGACTGAAAAGGCATTTCTCGAGGGTATAAAGGCGGACAAGCTTAGGGAGCGCATTGCGGCCGCATATCAGAACTATCAGCTTCACGAACTGGTTCCCCTGGGAAAATCATTCATCAGGGCATACAACGAAAAACCTACGGATGAAAACAGCAACACTGTGGGAATGTTCTATCTTCGCATGGGTGACAACAAGAATGCGAAAAAATGGTTTGCCATTGGAGCCGCACACAACAACGTTTCATCTCTGTCAAACATTGGAAACATTCTTCTTCTCGAAAAAGATTATAACCAGGCGGAAGTGTATTTCAATAAAGTCCTTCAGATCAAACCGGGACACGGCGGTGCAAAGCAGGGACTTGAACGCCTGAAAAACCAGAGGGGAAAATAAATGAAGAAGGCATTGCTGTCCACACTGACATTGCTGTTCTTCTCAAAAATTTTTGCCACTGGCGTCTATACAATTCAGGGTGAAGGAATTTTTTCATTTCCCATTGTTCCGTCTGATTCACAGAAATCCATCGGAGAGCCAAAACCGGCAATTGGAGCAGGTGTAGGATTTGAGTTCCGGCCAATAAGGTCATTTGGTCTGACTGCCACCATCGACTTTGGAGAATACGACAACAAGCTGAATGGTGTATCTTCGCTTTCAATTACCAACTATTCGGTGGGAGCAAAAAAGTATTTTGCGTTGACCGATTACCTTAGCTTTTCACCGGTAGTGCAGGTAGGGATGTACAGCGCATCAAGACTCGGAGACTACAAGGGCATGAGCGCAGGGCTTGGACTTGAGACGGACTACAAGATCAATTCCATCTATTCCGTCTATGCAAAAGCTGACTGCACATATCTTTACCACAATGATTTCGCGATCATGAGAACAGGCGGTTCCGTAGGATTGAGACTGAACCTTACAAACCTTTTTGGCAGGAAAGGAAACATGGGTGTAGATGTGATTGAGACTGCTCCTATCTTTCCGGCTCTTTACTCATGGTACGACAGAAATCCATTCGGAAGCATAAACGTATGCAACGGAGAAGACGGAACAATTACAAACGTAAGAATTTCTCTTTACCAGGAAGAATTCATGAATACGCCAAAGGTTTATGAAACGATTCCACTGATAAAGAAGAATGGTTCAATCGAATTAAAGCTGACTGCATTTTTCAATGAAAACCTGCTGAACCTTATTGAAGCTGTGGAAAAGAATGCGGTGATAAACATCAAGTATGATTTCCTCAGGGAAGAAAGAGAAATAGACATTCCGCTTACACTGTATTTTCTGAACAGAAACAACCTTAGCTGGGATGACGACAGGATGGCGGCTGTATTTGTATGTCCGAATGATTCCGAAGCCTTGAGTTTTGCTAAGCAGGTCAAGTCTGTTGTCAGAGATCACATAGACATGGAAGAGAACATAAACATTCAGTATGCCATGGCTCTTTTTGAATCACTTCACATCTACGGACTGAATTACGTTGTAGACCCAAGCTCAAGTTATTCCGCCAATATCGGAACTTCTTCCATAGACTTTCTCCAGTTTCCATACCAGACATTGAACTACAGAGGCGGTGACTGCGACGACCTGAGCATACTCTACTGCTCGCTCCTTGAAGCCATTGGAATCGAAGGTGCCTTCATAACTGTTCCAGGACATATCTACACAGGCATATGTCTTGAAAAAACGGAAGACCCGAGGGCCCAGGAAGAAAATCCGGTTCTCTACAAGGACAGAATCTACTATGACGGAAAGATATGGCAGCCTCTTGAGATTACTATGCTAAAAGATGGCTTCACACGTGCGACAAGATTCGGTGTTGAAGAATGGAAAAAATACATCAATGACGCAAGAATTTTCCCGATTCATGCAAACTGGGAATTGTACAGTTCCGTCAGCTCGCCGGAAAAAAAGCAGGAAATCATGCTTGACCGCAAGGAAGATCTGCTGAAGGTATTCTTGAGGCAGCAGTATTTTTTGACTGGAAAAAAACAGAAGGTATTTTAGGGAAAAATATGAAAAAAAACATTTTACTTTTTCTATTGGCATTTACATCATTTCTCGCCTTTGCTGAAACCTACAGAGTTTCAAATACCATAGGCAAAGTATTTGCAAAAACGCCGGACGGAAAGTGGAAGCGGCTAAAGGAAGACAGCGTCATAACCGATGAAACCGTCATCAGAATTGAAGACAAGGGAAGCATCGGTTTTATTGCCGGAACAAAAAAAATAACCATAAGAGGACCAAAGGAAAATACACTTGAAGTTCTCATGGCACGCAAACGAACTTCCGCGGGAACAATAAAGAAAAACAAAATCAACAAGGGATCTGTAGCGGAAAGCAGCACAAAATCTACAAAGGGTGTAAGTTCAGCAGCTACAAGAGCCAGCGAATCACAGGACGGAACAAACTGGGAGGAAGAATAATATGAAAAGACAGTTTCTTAAATCAGGTGCATTTATTTTAGCCGCAGTCCTCATGTTTTTTTCATGCGACAATTTTTTGAATTCAAACAAAATCTATAGAGAAGCATTGGAAGAAGAAATCCAGTATGCAAAAGCCGCCACTGAAAACATTGTTGTCGGTTACAATAATGATGAATACGGAACTGTGGGAAGCGGTGTATTGAATTATTCCATCAATGAAAAAGTTGGATATGCCTTCAATGTTTCCTTCAACCTTAAGACAACGGCCGGAAATTTTGTCGGCTGGAAGGCATACACACAGTATGATCCAAATGTTCCGGAAAATTGCATTCCACTGGAAGACGGATTCATTGAATTTCTTGATAACAGCCAGGTACTGACGACTGCAACAGTTAAAATCCTGAAGCCTGTCGGAAAGCAGATCCGCCTTATTCCGGAAGTGTCCGCATTCCCGGTAATGGAAGTCTGCCTGCCTGCAGCCTTTGCTTCACTTACACCTTCTCCAGCCTCATTCAATCCTCCCCAGTCGGTAAACGTTCTGACACCTGGGCAGCAGTATTCAATTACAGCGACAACAACAGCTGACTATGGATTCCCGCAGGATGAAGAAGCTTGCTGGAAAGTCTACAGAAGGGACGGACTGGGCAATGAAATTGAGATTTCAAATGGAAACTTCATAACTATAGCAAAGACCGCAGGAACCCTTCTTGCCAATGGAAAATCCCAGAGTACAATCTACATCACGGTAGACAGCGAGTTCAGTGGAAGATTCTATGTATCTCCAAACCTTGTAACATATCCAAGCATGAACGTAGAAGTCGATGAGGAGTATGTAGACCTTGTAAAGATGTCCCATTACGGTGTTGTCAGCATGGCAAAGGGAACTCCATATACACTTTCAATGCAGACGGATCCTTCTGTGGGATTTGTGGGATGGAGACTTTTCAAAAGGGAAAATTCAAGTCCTTACGAAGAGGCAGACTGTTTTGCCGCAGACAGCACAACATCTACGGATATAAAAAGTTTCGCTGCATATTCAGACCAGTACATTGAAGTAATAAATCCATCCTATGAAGTAACGGAAACAGGTAAAACAGCGGGAAGAGTAAATGCATCAATTGTCGTGACGCTCATGGAAGACATGGACCAGCTGTCCTACAGCTATTTCATTAAACCGGTTCTGTTCAAATATCCTGTAGTAAACATCAAGGACCCGGACGGCTATAGTTCAGCAGGAAAATTTAGTCTTACAGGTGCCGGCTATCTTGATAACGATACTGTGCGCATGATGATGAATAATTATGAGTACACCATCACATACAAAACGACGGAAGAATATTCTTTTGCTGAGACAAAGTGGCTTGTGTATGAAACCGAAACTCCAGAAAAGAATCTTGTCG
>CALELJ010000118.1 GCA_937902445.1 uncultured Treponema sp.
CAAAGGTTGTGATCATCGCAACAGGTGGTGCAGGACGCATGCACTATCAGGGATTCCCTACATCAAACCACTACGGTGCAACAGCTGACGGTCTTGTTATGGCTTACCGCGCAGGTGCAAAGCTCCTTTACCAGGATTCACTCCAGTACCACCCAACAGGTGCAGCATACCCAACACAGATCCTCGGTAAGCTCGTTACAGAAAAGGTTCGTTCCCTCGGTGCAAAGCTCATCAACAAGGACGGTGAAGTTTACATCCACCCTCTTGAAACACGTGACGTTAACGCTTCTGGTATCATCAAGGAAGTACGCAATGGCCGCGGTGTAGAAAATGATGTTCAGCCTGCAGTATGGCTCGACACTCCAATGATCGAAATGATCCACGGAGAAGGAACAATCCTCAAGTCAATTCCTGCAATGTACAACATGTTCATCAAGTACGGAATCGATATCCGCAAGGAACCAATCCTTGTTTACCCAACACTCCACTACCAGAATGGTGGCGTTGAAATCGACAAGACATGCCACACAAATGTTGCCAACCTCCTCGTTGCAGGTGAAGCATCTGGTGGTGTTCACGGAACAAACCGCTTGATGGGTAACTCACTCCTCGACGTTGTTGTATTCGGTCGTGAAGCCGGTATCGAAGCAGGAAAGATGTTCAAGAACATCAGCCTCTCTGACACAAGCAAGATGAACCTTGACCACGTTGCAGCTTTCGAAAAGGAAAGAGCAGCAGCCGGAATCACAGGAGACGTAACATCTCCAAAGGTTCTCCCAAGCTACACACACGGAAACAAGGAATTCGAAAAGAAGCCATTCCCTGGTGCAAGCAAATAAAATCTAATGGATGCCGCGTGGTTCCGTAAGGAAACTCGTCGAGAAAGAGCGCGACTCTTTCTCATTCCAGCCCTTCTGTTGATTCAGGAGGGCTGTTTTTTTTGTCTGTAGCTTTATTGTAAATTACAGACAACTTCCATATACTACCCTCATGGAATTCATCATAGCATCTTCTATAAAAACGTTGTCAAACCCAGGTGTAGATTCAAGGCAACTTTTGAATCCAGAGAACAGCACATCTAAACGACTTACACTTACGGAAGTCACAGTTCAACCTGGAGCAAGCCAGCCACGCCACAGCCACGATGCAAGCGAACAGATATGGATCTGCACACAAGGCAAAGGCATGCTGCTTCTTGCCGACGACAAGGAAAAGGAATTCAATGCTGGTGATGTTGTAAGGTTTGAAGACAAGGACATCCACGGAATCCGCAACGACAGCGACCTGCCGCTCACCTACATAAGCGCGACCTGTCCTCCGATAAATTTCTCCTATGCCTACAGGGATAAAAAATAAATGTATGAAATCACACCTACAGCACAGAAAGTGTATGACTTCCTGCGAACGATTCCCAAAGGAAAAGTAGTGACCTATGGCCAGATCGCAGAACATCTTGGAAACAAAAAAATGTGCCGTGCAGTAGGCAACATCCTTCACGCAAATCCGTTGCCAGATTACTATCCCTGCTACAAGGTTGTAAACGCACAGGGAAAACTTGCAGAAAATTTTGGTCTCGGAATTGAGGAGCAAAAAATCCGCCTTGAAAAAGACGGAATCAAAGTTGAAGATTACAGGGTGGATTTAGAAAAATATCAGTGGAAATAAAAGAACTTTATCCACCCTCTACTCCCACTCTACATTCACATCGAGGCTTTCACGCTGAGTTCGTTTTGGTGCGGATTTCTTTTTGTGCTTCCTATCAGTTTCTTTCCCGCCCGACTGACCCAAGTCGGAATTTGTAAAAATGGTGCAGGATTTTTCATGACGCTGACGTCGCTGCCTGTTTTCCAGAGCAATTTCTTTTATGGATTCAGTTCTTTCAATCACAAGGTCATTGGCAGAAGTTACTGTAATTGAATATATTTTACCCGATTCTGCAATGGACTCTACGGCTGCTGTCAAATCGGCAAGTGCAATCACGGCCTTGTTTTTCCCTTCTATCTTTGCAACATCACGAAGTTTCTTTGCCAGCTGAGCATCTGTGAATCGATTTCTTTCTCCCATGGCATCAATGGCTTTCATAAGTTCAATCTGTATTGGAGTCATGATGAACATTATACCACTATTTGACATTGAACATAAATAAGAACTAGAATTGAACTGCAAGGATAAAAACGCAACGTGTGGCATCTTCATCTGATGTCATGCCAGAGCCGGTAGGTAGCCCGGCCGTCCTGAAATTCAGGGTAAGTAACCTGCCTCCTATGGTTGTCCATTTCTTGCATGCCCTATAAGGCAAAAAATTTTTATAGGAGGATGCTATGGACTACTACGGAACAAGTCTGACGGTTTTCTTTGAAGATCCCTTTTGGATTGGAATCTTTGAAAGAATTGAAGACGGAAAGCTTAGCGCCGCAAAACATGTTTTTGGTGCCGAGCCCACTGGAATTGAAATTCTTGATTTCCTAAAAAACCACTACGACCAGCTAAAGTTCAGTCCTGCTGTGGCATGTGATGCAATCATTCACAAGATGAATCCAAAGCGCGCTGTAAGGGAAGCAAGAAAAACGGTTTCAAAGAATGGAATCGGAACAAAATCCCAGCAGGCACTTAAACTGCAGCACGAAGAGTTGAAAAAAGAATCCTGCCAAATCCGCCGAAAGAAAAAGGCAGAAAAAGCAGAATTCTTGTTTGAGCTCAAACAGCAAAAGAAAAAAGAAAAGCACAGAGGAAAATAACTTATGCTTTTCACCATACCGTGGTCCAGTGCCACGGTATTTTTTTTACCAGCTGATGTAGTTCCGGCTGAATCTTGAAAAGATGAAATTATTAATTGAACCACAGCATTTATTGTAATAGAATCTACTCATGGACGATAACAAATTCTGGGAAACAAAAAAACTTGAGGAAATGTCTCAGGAAGAATGGGAATCCCTTTGCGATGGCTGTGCCCTATGCTGCTACAGAAAAATCATTGACGGTTATCTTTTCTGGAAAAAAATTCTCAACACAAAAGTCGCCTGCAATCTCCTTGACTGCAAAACATGCCGATGCAAGGATTATGACAATCGCTTCAATAGACAAAGCGAATGCATAAAACTCGACAGAAAAAAAATAAAAAAATTCAAATGGCTTCCTAAAACATGTGCCTACAGATTGCTGTCAGAAAACAAGCCCTTGCCTTCATGGCATCCGCTTTTGACAGGAAAATCAGATTCAACCCTGAATGCTGGAATTTGTATTGCCGATGGCATCAATGAAGATGAAGTCGAAGACTGGTATGACCACGTAATCGGAGAAGTAGAATAAATGAATATGATCGATTATCTTGAGTGGAGAGGCGATCTGACTTTTTCTCAGGACAGACTGAACGAAATTGACGCTTTAATTTTTTCATGGCTTTCCTATTTTGAATTTGAAAACCTTAATGGGCATAGATTTTCAGTGGTCGGCACCCCCCTGGGTAAAATCGCAGAATATGCAAAGCTCAAGCCAAAGGCATCCTACGAGAACACCATGATTGCAAGCCAGTCTGCCATGTTTCTTCTGGACGCAGCTTCAAAGACCGAAAGATTCAGAAATATAAAAATAACAGATTTCGAAAATATTTTTGACCGCGACCGTGTAATTCAGTTT
>CALELJ010000119.1 GCA_937902445.1 uncultured Treponema sp.
AGGATGTTGTTGAAGCCGTAAAGGAATGGGGAGAACCGGAATATATCGATGACGAAATTTTCGTCGATGATGAGGAAGACGAATCTAATGGACAGATGTCACTCTTCAATGATGGTGCAGATGATCCTTTGTATGACAAGGCACTCGACATAGTAGTCCAGGCCGGCAAGGCAAGTGCCAGCTACATTCAGCGCAGACTCAGCATCGGCTACAACCGTGCCGCCCGTCTTGTTGAGCTTATGGAAGAACGTGGAATTGTTGGACCTGCAAACGGATCAAAACCTCGTGAAATAATTCATATGCCATAAACAATGACTATGGTTTAAACAAAGTTTTTTTTGCAGTTTCATAAACCTATGGTATAATTGGAGGTAGATATGGAAGAAACAAAAAATGAATCAACAATGAATATTTTGACTCAGTTTCAGAATCTCCAGCAGTCTGGTATGCTTTCTTCTGTTGAGAATCTCAAAAAAGAAAACACAGACCTTATCCGTATCGTCAATGACATATCTCATCTCATTTCGTTGACTGAAGTTGATTCAATGATTGACTTTCTGTGTTCGAGATTTCTTGAGTATTTTATTCCTGACAGGCTTGTCTTCCTTTTTCAGCCGCCGCGAAAAAAACATATGAGACAGTATGTCTATCGCCGTCTTGAAAAAACAAATGAGAATTTCACATCCAATTGTTTTTCCCATTTTAAGGAATATTTTGATAAAATTTCCAACCATGAAGAATCCGGTGCCGTTTATTACTATGATGATATAAAAGACAATCTTCCTCCTGAAGCAATTGACGAAAGCCTTAAGGAACTTAATCCCTATATCGTTATTCCTCTCATTGCAATTGGTGGTACTTACGGTATTGTTTTCATCACCAATAAAATTACTGACTCTGAATATACTGAATCCCAGATCTCATATATCTCAAGAATTTTTTCCATACTTTCAATTACAATGCAGAACGGTCTCCACTACGAATCATCAATCACTGATTCAAAGACCGGACTTTATACAAACGATTTCTTCTTTTCAAGAATTACTGAAGTAATTTCGCTTGTAAGAAGATACAACCAGACTGCTGCCGTTTTGATTCTTGACATTGATTTTTTCAAAAAGTTCAATGATACCTATGG
This sequence comes from uncultured Treponema sp., assembly GCA_937902445.1. GTDB lineage: Bacteria > Spirochaetota > Spirochaetia > Treponematales > Treponemataceae > Treponema_D. The sequence goes on from CALELJ010000119.1 coordinate 1,139, forward strand.
TCATCTTGTTGGCGACAAAGTTCTGGTATCCATAGCCCAGTGCCTTAAAAAAACATTGCGTACCGAAGATTGCATCGCACGTTTTGGTGGTGAAGAATTTTCTATCCTTTTGACCCAGTGCACACCTCAGTCAGTTTTCAGTGTAGCGGAAAGAATCCGAAAAAGCATTGAGGACATGGTTCTATATGAAAGAGACCAGCAGCTGAAAGTTACTGTTTCCATCGGCGGGGTCATCATAGACAATCATGAAAATCTGGAACCTCATTCACTTTTCAAAAAAGCTGACCAGGCTCTTTATTATTCAAAAAATCACGGAAGGAATCAAAGCACAATTTATAAGCTTGGCCTCCTCGACCTTGCACGCATGCATAACCACGATTTTGATTTCCTTGATGGCAACGACGAATAGACAAATTTAATTCCCATTTATAAAAAAGGGGTTCTTCCTGGTGGAAGAACCCCTTTTCCATTTTATTTTATCAATATCCGTCGCTCATGCTGCGGTTGATGTCTCTCTGGAAGAGTTCCGCATATGCAAGACTTCTCTTCTTAAGTTCTTCTTTAAGCGGCTGTGGGAACGGCAGATAACGCCAGAAAATCGCACGGACTTCCTTATCCAGTTTCTGTGTACCCATAGATTCTTTTGTCATCCAAAGAATATAGTCGTCAATGAAGAACTGCTTGATGTCACCCTTCATTTTGCGCTCTTCAAGATACTGATAGTAGTGACCTGTAAGCCCATCGCTCATCCAGTCAAAAGATGCCTTTTCCTTTGCCACCTGCCATCTCAAGTCAGCGACCGCAGTAAGACATGCTGTCTTAAGGTCACGAGGATACATCGGAATACAGATTCTCCCACGGCTCGAAAGTCTGTTATACCTGTCAAAAGGTTCCCAGCAGAAACCGAAATCTCCATATGATGGAACAAGCAATGTATACGGAACAATTCTATGAGGAATGTTCTTGTGGATACGACAGAAGCACTGAGGATCGATTGATTCAATCCATGCAAGCTCGCGGATTACATTCTCACGGAACCCTGTAAACTTATCGATACAGTGGAAAAATTCTCTTGTAAACACAGGAAACTGATTTCCCTGACGACCACAAGTCATTTTTGCCATCTGCCTGATTGTGTTCATTTCTCCAAGAATTTCTTCCTTGCCGACATTTACTTCCTCAACCACTTCTGAGGATTTTGCATTAAGGCTTTCCTCAATGTTTTTTGCTTCCTTGAATTCATTAAGGTAGTTCGTAAGTTCCTTGTCGTTTTTCTGAAGCTGGCGGAAAATATTCGTAATGTCGCTGAACATTTTTCTCTGCAAATCAGTGTATGGAGCCTTATGTGGTTCCAGTCCCATAAGCGGTTCATGAGTAAACAAATCCTGGATACGGTTTATGACCTGGCTTTCAAGAGTCTGACGTTCCGCTTCCTTTGCATTCAAAAGGCTTTCCGATGTCTGGATCTTTCCAGAATTCTTGCTTTTAAGCTGCTGAATTCGCTGCTGTTCCCCTGCACCACCTTTATTGATTCCCTTTGTCGGAGCTTCATCTGTTGTGGATGTTTTCATATGTCCCAAAGCGACAGATCTGATCCATTCATCCATATACAGAACCGGTTCATAGGTTGTATTTTTATCAATCGACTTGGCAAACATTTCCTTCTGTTCTGCAGTTGCGAGAGAAGGAAGAAGAATTCCAAAACGCATTGCCATTCTTTTGCAATCCGCAATACCAGAGCTTGCCATTTTTGGAGCAAGAGTTCTTAAAAACTCCCAGTATGCAGTAATAATCTGCTGACGATAGACAGTTTTATCTTTTTTATCCTGACAGTTAAGATATTTTACAAGAAGCTGATGAAGTCTCTGAGAACTCTGACCTTCACCTGTAAGACGCCTTTTGTAATAACTTGCATCATCATAATAGTTATTAGGCTCATCATTGAAATATTTTTCAATTGGCCTGAATTCCTTGATGTTGAGGTCCACTTCAGGAACACAACCAAGCATTTTTGGCTTGCCGCTGTTTTCCTTTTTTTCTTCCATATAGTTGTTGAAATCTTTATTATTTGATTCGCCAATAAAAGAAAACAGATTGTCTTCAGAAGGAAAAGGAGATGAAGATGATGTATCAGTACTTCCTTCATCATCAGAAAAAAGTGCTGCAATACTAGGATCAATATCATCATTAAAAGCCATTATAGTCTCCTCGAGGAAAATATATTCGTTAATAATTATATCATGGCATTTAAAAAGTTGTAAAGAAAACTTCTATGGAGCTAATTTTTTGAGGATCCGTTTTTTGAAATGTCGATGACAGAATTTCTTATTATGAAATCAGCCGGAACTCTTACACATTCGTTTACCGGAATTCCAACAAGTCGGTTCATCAATATTTCAGCAGATAATTCACCAATCAGCGTGCGGTTCTGTCTGAAGGTCGTCAAAGCCGGACTGAAAAATTCGGAAGCCTGCTCGTCATCAAAACCAATTACCGATATGTCTTCAGGCATTCTTAATCCTATTGATGAAAGATATTCCATTGCACCAAAAGCCATATTGTCGTTTGCCACAAACAGCGCCGTAAGGTCAGGATGTCTTTTGTGCAGGTTTCTCATTCCTTCATAGCCAACTTTTCTGGTCCAGAAATTGCAGTATTCTATTTTGCTGTCATCATAGTCAATGCCATTTTCAACAAGGGCCTGCTTGAAGCCGTCGAGTCTTTCTTTTGCAGCCAGATTGAAGTTCGTGAAGGATCCTGAAATGTATCCTATTTTTCTATGCCCGTTCTTGATCAGGAATTTTCCTGCCTCATATCCTGCCTCATAATTTGCAGTCAATACAGACGGAACTCCAGGAATCAGGAAGTTTGTCGAAACACAAGGTATGTCAGAACCCGCAAGCTCAATTATCTCATCATCAAATTTCAGTGGATTGATTATGATTACAGCATCAACATTTCTATGGTAACAATGTTCAAGGTAAGATCTCCTTTTTGCCAGAAGAGATCTTGAAAGAAAAATCAGATCATAACCTGAATTTTCCATTTCCGTCCTGAACTTGTTCATGATGCCGCCAAAAAGAGGATGCTCAAACCCACGCTGCATATCCACATCTTCAAAAATCATCCCAATCATGTAGGATTTTTTTGTCGTGAGAGAACGTGCAGCCATGTTAGGTTTGTAGCCAAGAGCTTCAGCCTGTTTGAGAATTTTTTCTCTTGTCTTTTCGCTCAAGCCGCCGGTTCCATTGAGAGCCTTTGAAATTGTAGGCGCTGAATAACCGGTCGCTTTGGCTATATCATAAATTGTTACCATAAATAAATCGCGAAAGGTTTATTTCCTTTTGTAGATGAAGTATTCAAAGTCAGCATAGTTTTCATACTGAACCATGTCGGCACAGTACATGCCAACGAATGCTCCTGTGAATCCCTGTCCACCGTACTCGTCTGAAAGTTTTGTCGCATCAAGCAATGGTCTCATCTGACGGAAGTTGACACCATCCTGTGACCACCAGAAGAATCCTTTCTTTCCATCTACTTTGAGCTTGATCCATACCGGCTTGTTTTCTTCAACAGGAATCTCAACCTCACGGATGAATCCTTCCGGCATGATTGTCATTACATTGATGACCTTTCCAAGTTTTTCATCATGAGTTACAACACAAAGATACTGTGTTTGTTCGTCATAACGGTAAACCATTCCTGCAAAATGCTGGAAATTTGTTGGATCGAATTCAAGTTTTGTTTCTGCTTCAAAGGCAAAGTCTGTCTGACGGCGTGCAACAAGTCCCTGTTCAAATGTAGAAACTGGAGACTGTCCACCATGGATTCTAAGCCAGCCCGGTCTTTCCTTTGTGCTGAACCTGTCTTCCGTCATAGGAATGCGGAGAGTCTTGAAGTCAAGTTTCCAGTCATCGTTGTTGAAGGTATATTTCTCTGCAGGATGAACTGCTCCATGGCCTGGAAGAATTTCCCCATCTCCTTCAACTTCAATATATTCCGGCGGGAAATTCTGAAGAGATCCGTCAGGCTGTGTTACATATGGCCATCCGTCCTTCCATGTAAGTTCTGCTATACCTGTTTCGCGGCCAAGGATACAGCGTTCTGTTCCTTCAACCGGACGTCCACAAAGGTATACAAGATAGTCCTTCTTTCCATCAGGGCTCTTGCACATAGCTCCATGACCTGCACGCTGCAACCAGATTTCATCATGTCCATAAGAAGAAATCAAAGGATTAGCCGGATGTACTTCATAAGGACCAGTTATGCTCTTTGATCTTCCACAGCTGATTGCGTGCTCGTAGCATGTTCCGCCTTCAGCAGCAAAGATGTAGTAGTAACCGTCTCTTTTATAAAGGTGAGGACCTTCTACAAGGCCGATGTCTGTTCCTCGGAAAATCTTATGAACTGTACCAACGAGTTTTTTCTGTTTAGCATCATATTCCTGCATAAGGATTCCCGAGAACTGGCGTGGGCCAAGCTGCCTGTAATCCCATTCCATGTTGATGTACCAGTGCTTTCCGTCATCATCATGGAACATTGATGCATCAAATCCGCTTGCATTCATAAATACAGGGTCTGACCATGGTCCCTCAATTGAAGGTGCAGTTGTAAGATAATTTGGACAGTCCTTCCATGGACCGTCATTCCAGCTGCGTACATTTGTATAAATTAAATAGAATAATTTTTCGCTTTCACAATAAGTAAGACAAGGGGCCCAGATACCACAGGATGCCTTGTTTCCTGCCATGTCCAGAAGAGTTTTTGTAGACAATGGAGATGGAACCGGAGTCCATGTTTTCATATCCTTTGAACGATGAAGTTCAACTCCAGGAAACCATTCAAATGTTGAATTTGCAATGAAACACTCACCGTTAGCATTTACGATGGAAGGATCAGCATGAAAACCAGAAAGAATAGGATTAAAGACTTTCATATATTTACTCCAAAAGAAAAATGTGTAATTTAAATAAAATTTTTTACATGAAATATTAAATGGTTAAAAAAAAAACAGGGTTCCCGAACAAACGGGAACCCTGGAAATCGTACAAGACTATTCCTTTACAGAACCCATTGTAATTCCGGAAATGATGTATCTAGACATGAATGCATAGAATACAAGGATTGGAATAAGGGATACTGCAACACCAAGGTAGATTGAACCGTATTCTGTACGGTAAATATCACCACGAAGTGTCTGAACAAGCATAGGAAGTGTATATTTCTTCTGGTCTGAAAGGAGAACGAATGGAGTCATGAAGTTGTTCCATGAACCAACAAAAGAGAAGATACACTGTGCTGCAAGAGCAGGAATCATGATTGGAAGAATAACAACGTTGAAGATCATGAATTCACCGGCACCGTCGATACGACCAGCATCGATAAGCTCGAATGAAAGGATTGATTCCATATACTGCTTGATGAACAAAACAGTACCTGCGGAAGCAATACAAGGTACGATCAAAGGAATGAAGCTGTCTGTAAGGTGCAGTTTTGCCATGAACTGGTAGAAACCAATGAATGACAATGTTCCTGGAATCATGATAACAATAAGGATGAATGCCCAAAGGAGATTGCGTCCCTTAAACTTGAAAACATGAATACCATATGCTGTAAGTGTTGAGAAGTAAACACCAAGCACAGTTGAAAGAATAGCGATTGTGGCACTGTTACCAAAACCCTGCCAGATCTTGAAGTTACGGCTGGTAAGGTTGTGCCAGTTGTTCATTGTGTTTCCACCAGGAAGGAACGAAAGTCCTTCGTTGATCTGTGCATTTGAACGTGTCGCATTGATAAGCATCAAGTAGATAGGCACAACTGCAATAAGTGCAAAGAGAGCCATAAGTACATAGATGATCGATCTTTTAAATGTTAATGTCGCTTTATCACTTTTCATTATTATGCCTCCGAATGCTTCTTAGGCTGACGCTCTTTAACGAGCCAGTTAATGCCATTAGCAAGAATAATTGTAATAATAAATACGCCGATAGCGATTGCTGCTGCGTATGCATAGTCAGACTTACCCTGGAATCCCATGTTGTACAGGTAAACTGCCATAGTACGGATCTTGTAGTCAGGACCACCGCGCATATCTGTAAGAAGGAATGGAATTTCAAACAGCTGCATACCACCAATCATTGATGTTACAAGAATGTAGAACATCATTGGGCGGAGCAATGGAAGTGTAACATACAAAGTCTGCTGTCTCTGGTTTGCACCGTCAACGATTGCAGCTTCATAAAGTGAAGGAGAGATACTTGTGATACCAGCCATAAGCATGATCAAAGTATGTCCACACCACATCCACCACTGGATGAATGAAACGATAAGTCTTGATGCATTAGGCATACGGAAGAAATTAAAGCCCTGCTTTACTGTTTCTCCATCGATTGTACCTTCTGCCCATATATTAAGGGTACCAGTAAGGAACTGGTTTACAGGTCCGATTGGATATGCAAACAAACTGCGGAACAAAATAGCAATAGATGCTGTTGTAAGCAAGTTAGGCATATAGAATACGGCTCTGAACACGCCTTTACATTTCAAATTCAAACGCAAATCTGTAAACCAGATTGCGAAAATAAGGGCAATACCAAGCTGTGGAGCAAAGTTTGCACCCCACATGATAAATGTATTTCTTACAGCACCCCAGAAGAACTTGTCTGTTACAAGTCTCTGGAAATTTGCAAGCCCTACAAATCCCATGTCTGTCTTAAAACCTTTTACATCACTGAAACCAAGCAAAAGTGTATAAATAACCGGCCAAAGCTGGAAAGCCGCATACACAAGAATAAAAGGCAAAACAAAGAAATAACCAGCTCTGTTTACTCTTGTTTCTATTCCGGATTTTTTCTTCATCAAAGCACCTCACAAATTCCGGCAGAAACCGGATAAAAAAATAGCCCAATATAGCCGCCGAAGCGGCTACATCAGGCATTATGAACTAAGTAAATTAGTCACCGAGTCCAAGCTGAGCCTTTGCCTGTTCCTTGAAGTCAGCAATTGCCTGTGCCTTAGACTTTTCACCGTTTACATAAGCACCAACAGCTTCACCGAAGATTCCTTCAACTGCCTGGTCTGTACCCTGTGAAAGCTTTCCGTTAACAGCCTTAGCCATTTCAGCAAATTCTGCATAGTGGTTCTGTCCACCAAGGAATGGTTCAGAGAATGTATCCTTAACCTTGTTAACAACCTTAGCGTTAGAAACAACGTCACCTGTGTCACGAGCCCATGACTCGAGGAATGTGTCGTCTGTTGCAACGTACTTGATGAGTTCCTTAGCTGCATTTGGGTTCTTTGTCTTTGCCCATGCACCTACCCATGTACCACCCCAGCGGTATCCAACTGGACCAGCACACATTGCCCAGTCACCTGATGTTTCTGGAGCATTTGTCTTAAGAACGTAGTGAAGACCCCATGTTGGGAGGAAGTAAGAGAATACTTCCTTCTGGTTTCCTGATTCATCAGCAAGAACACCCTTCATACCAGCGAACCAACCTTCTGACCACTGGCCTACGCGTCCTTCGAGACCCTTGTCATGGAGTGTCTTACACATATCCATGTATTCTTCCATAAGTGGATCAATAACAAGCTTGTCATTTACAACCCATGGAGACTTGCGTCCAGATGAGTAAGGCTTGAACATATCACCTGTTGAAGAAACGATGTAACAGTTTCCGTTTGACTTGTTCTTGAGGAGTTCTGCTGTCTCAAGGAACTTGTTCCAGTTAGCGAGAGCCTTCTGTACTTCTGCTGGATCATCTGTACCGAGGTACTTCTTTGCAAGTGAGCGGCGGTAGAATACAGCACCTGGTGTTACCTGCCATGAGAGACCGTATACCTTTCCGTTGTATGTACCAACTTCTGCTGGGTAAGCAATCATCTTGTCCTTGATTTCGTTGTAAACGTCTGTAAGGTCAAGAAGAAGTCCTGATTCAACATACTTGCGAACGAATGCGTCTTCGAGAGCGAAAACGTCTGGACATCCTGAACCAGATGCGAGAACTGGGTCAAGCTTGTTTGGGAACTGGTCTGTTGGTGTGAGTGAGTATTCAACTTCATACTTACCCTTGAAGCGACCATCTTCCTGGAAATACTTTGTGATCATTCCGTCCAATTCATCTGTGAATGACCATACTACGAGCTTATTGCTTGCATCCTTACCTGCTGAAGCCTTAGCTCCATCCTTTTTTGCACATCCAACGAGTGCGAGTGATGCACATGCTACTGCAGCAGCTACTGCAACCATTTTCTTCATACGTTCCTCCTATTAGTTATGCATATGAAAATATAACATCGGACTCCATTTTTTAAATTTTATTAGGAACCCGAGGGTTTACAAAAGATTAACCGGTTGTCAAGAAGGACTTGCGATTTTTACATCACATGGCAACCGGTTTCCATCTATTAGTATATGCCCGACATATTAAATTGTCAAACAATTTTTTTATATTTTTTCTCAACGAACTGAATTTTAACCTACTTTATTGATTCTTGCAAATTTTTTGTGGAAAAAAACACAAGAATTCAAATTTTTTCAATAGATATCATAATATTGGTGGATTATTCTTTTATTTATACTGAAATCATGCTGTTTTTGATCAGTTATCTGCTTTTTTGTTCACAATTGTAGACAATGATTATCAAATAGTGTTATATCAGTTTAAAACAATTGAAAGGAGTTTAAATTGCAGTACGGCTATTTTGACGATGAAGCAATGGAATACGTTGTAACACGCCCAGACACACCTACTTCTTGGAGCAACTATCTTGGTTCCACAGAATACGGTGCAGTCATCACAAACAACGCAGGCGGTTACGGATTTTACAAATCAGGTGCACAGGGAAGATTCATGCGCCTCAGGTTCAATTCTATCCCTATGGACCAGCCTGGTAGATATTTCTACCTCCGCGACATGGAAAGCAAGGACTACTGGTCGGCATCATGGCAGCCTGTAGGAAAGCCTCTCGACAAATACAAGAGCATCTGCCGCCACGGTACGGCATACTCGATCTTCGAGACAGAATACGAAGGAATCAAGTCTGAAGCAAAATATTTCGTTCCGCTTGGACAGACCTTCGAATACTGGAGACTCAAGGTAACAAACACAGGTTCAAAGGCAAGAAAGCTCCGCGCATTCACATACTGTGAATTCTCAAACCAGTGGAACACAACCCAGGACCAGGTAAACCTTCAGTACTCAATCTTCATCTGTAAGGGAGAAAAGGCAAAGGAGAACATGCTCCGCTATTCAATCCACGAAAACCTTTACCTCCAGCACCAGAAGAATCCTGCTATCGGAGACTACATGAGCGAATGGATGGCACTCGTTGGACAGCCAATGACAGGTTACGATACAGACCGCCAGTCATTCATCGGTACATACGGAAGCTACAAGGAACCTGATTCGGTTATCAACGGCGAATGCAAGAATTCCAACGCTTACGGCGACAACATCTGTGGATCTATGCAGTCAGACATCGAACTTGCACCTGGCGAAACAAAGGAACTTGTTGTTCTCCTTGGTATCGGCGATGCAAACGTTGAAGGAGAAAAGGCTGTAAAGGAATTCGGCTCAATCGCAAAGTGTGACGAAGAATTCGACAAGCTTGTAAAGGCATGGCACGCAAAGCTCGGAAGCCTTAACGTCAAGACTCCGGATGAAGACATCAACCACACAGTAAATGTCTGGGGACTTTACAACTGTCTCATCACATTCGCATGGTCACGCGCAGCTTCCCTCGTTTACAACGGAGAACGCGACGGCCTCGGTTACCGCGACTCGGTTCAGGACATCCTCGGTGTTTCAGCAGCAATTCCGGAAGAAGCAGAAGAACGCCTTGTACGCCTTTTGAGCGGACAGTTTGCAAACGGCGGTGCCCTCCCAGTCATCTCAAAGGACTTTGTTGCAGGCAAGCAGAAGATGATTCCTGCAGAAGAATTCCGTTCTGACGACTGCCAGTGGTTCTTCAACGCAATCCCATGTTTCGTTGCAGAAACAGGCAAGTTTGACTTCTACAACCGCGTAGTTCCATACGCAGACCAGGGTGAAGCAACAGTTTACGGACACCTTAAGCAGGCTCTTCTTTTCAACCTTGAAAGAATGGGTGCAAACGGACTTCCTTGCGGACTTCTCGCAGACTGGAACGACTGCCTTAAGCTTGGCTACCACGGAGAATCTCTCTTCGTTGCATTCCAGCTGCGCCTTGGACTTACAACATACGCTGACATTTCAAAACGCCTTGGAAAGGAAGACGAAGCAAAATGGGCAATCGCAGAACGCGACAAGCTTGATGCAAACATCCAGAAGAAGTGCTGGGACGGAAAGTGGTTCGTTTGGGCAATTGCAGAAGACGGAACAGTTTACGGAACACACTCTATTGAAGAAGGACAGATCTACTTCAATACTCAGGTATGGTCGGTTCTTTCAGGAGCTGCAACACCAGACCAGGTACGCGACTGTCTTGCAAGCGTAAAGGAAAAGCTTGCAACACCTTACGGACTTATGCTTTGTGCTCCACCATTCATCTATGCAAGCCGCAACATCATGACATCTGTAGTTTACCCTGCAGGTATCAAGGAAAATGCAGGTATCTTCAACCATACACAGGGTTGGGGCGTCATCGCAGAAATCATGCGCGGAAACGGAGACCAGGCTTACGAATACCTTAAGGCTGCACTTCCTGCTGCATACAACACAAAGGCAGAAGTACGCCAGAGCGAACCATATGTAATCGGTCAGACAACATATTCTTCTGTAAGCCCACGCGCCGGCAACACAAGAGTATCTTGGCTTTCTGGTGCTGCAACATGGAACTACTACTCAATCACACAGTACATGCTTGGTATCAGACCACAGTACGACGGCCTCTTGCTTGATCCATGTCTAAAGGCAGACTGGGACGGCTTTACTGCAGACCGCCGCTGGAGAGGTATGAACCTTCACATTGAGGTTAAGAATCCTCAGCACGTCAACAAGGGTATCGAATACATTGAAGTTGACGGAAAGAAGATTGAAAGTGCAGTTGTACCTGTTTCTATGCTTAAGGACGGATCAAAGATCGTTGCCTACATGGGCAAGAACGCTGTACCTGTTGAAAACGAAAGAATGTAATTCCTTCGCGTGATAAGCAAAAAGGGCTGCTGATTGTAAAATCGGCAGCCCTTTTGTCTTGCATTATTCACATAAAACAAATCAATGGTGATGTTCATGGCCGTGATGGTCACACATGGCATTAGGATTTGTAACAAGCACTCCCCTTAAAAGTTTATCTACGGCTTCATCTGCATTTCCCGTTACTCCGGCAACCTGCTTGATTCCCGCATTGTTCAGCGCATCAATGGCTCCCTGGCCTCTGTTTCCAAGGAGAAGAGTTTCAACACCAAGATTTTTCAAGTAAGTTGCAAGATCGTGATGACCAAATCCACCATTATCGATGATTTTGCTATCTGTCACTTTGCCACCTTCAATGGTATATAGTTTGAAATTCTGTGTCCTGCCAAAATGCTGGAATACACAACCTGTTTCCTTATCCAATGTTGCTGCAATAATCATTTTTTATGCTCCTACCAAATCATTTATAACTGTACCTGCAATTATTAAGCCAGCCACAGAAGGTGCAAAGGCCGTGCTTCCAGGAGCCGTACCATTCCCTTTCATTTCTGTATCCTTATCTGTAACTGTCTCAACAGGTTTTTCCGTCGAGTAAAGAACCTTCACATCCTTTATACCTCTGGACCTCAATTCTCTGCGCATAACACGTGCAAGGGGACAGACAGTTGTCTTTTCTATATCTGCAACCATAAATTTAGTTGGATCTATTTTATTACCTGCTCCCATACAGCTGATGACAGGGATTCCGCATTCTTTTGCCTTTCTTATTATTTCAATTTTTGCGGAAACTGTATCCACTGCATCCACAATATAGCTGTACCCATTGAAATCAAATGTATCTGAATTTTCAGGGAGGAAAAAGCATTCTTTTTCTTCTATTATAATACTTGGATTTATATCAAGACATCTTTCTTTCATTACTCTTACTTTGGATTTACCTATTGTACTGTGCAACGCAACGATTTGTCTGTTCAAGTTGGTTACAGATACAACGTCTTTATCAACCAGCATCATTTGACCTATTCCACTTCTTGCTAGTGCCTCAGCAATATGACCACCAACACCACCTATCCCGAAAACTGCTACCTTTGCTTTTTGCAGTTTTTCCATGCCTCTGGCCCCATAAATCATTCTTATTCTTGCAAATTGATCATTCATGAATTTTCTCACTGCTTTGGAAATATCAAGGATACAGTTGTGCCACAATATCCATCGCTGAAAATCTGTACCTCTCCATTATGAACATCCATAATACTTTTAACAATGGCAAGACCAAGTCCATTACCCTTCTTTCCACGGTTATGTGATTCATCCCCACGATAGAATCTCTGCATTACATGAGGCAACGCTTCTGGCTTGATTCCTGGCCCATTATCTTTTATGCTTAATTCTGTACCCTTATCTGTAACCTTTTCTTCTATTTTAATGGTTACAAAATCAGGTGCTGCATATTTTACACTGTTTGAAACGATTATTGTCATTGCCTCATACAGCAATTCACTGTCACAGAAAATAGTATCCGAATCCAAATTGCCGATGATGACTTCTGAATTGACCGCCCATGCTTCTGTATCTTCCTTGAGGCGCTGCACAAGTTCTCCAATGGATACTCTGTCTCTATTGAACTTTACTGTACCTCTTTCAAGTCTTGATATCTGAAGAAGGTTTTCTATGATCATCTGCATTGAATGGACTTCATCATTAAGCCTGTTTATGGATTTTTCAAGCTGAACAGGATCATCCTTTCCCCACCGGCGGATCAGGTTTGCATGGCCGGAAATTACCGACAACGGGGTCTTCAATTCGTGGGAAACATCAGACGTAAACTGCCTTTCCCTTTCAAAATCTTCCTTGATTCTCTCAAACAGTTTATTGAACGTCCTTGCAAGATCATCGAACTCATCGTCGGATCCGGCTATTTCAAACTGATTTGAATTGACAAAATCCATTGTTTCCGCAGTTTTTGCCATTTTTTTAACAGGATTGATTGTTGATTTAATTATTGCATACGAAGACAAAAAGGATACAAGAATCAATGGTGCTGAAAAAAGCAGAATGGTTAAAAACAGATCATAGAGGATACGAACCGCATAATCCCTGTCCATGTTTATTGAAGCCTGAGCAACCAGAGACATTCCTTCACATACAAAATTCCTTGTCCTGTAAAGAACATTCAGATCACCATCGATGAAATAATTTTTTTCAAGATATATTACTGACTTGTCTTTTGTTTCCGGCAGGTTCACTATGAAAGGGTCATTGGTAAATATAGTTTCTTTCGTTTCTTTTTCGTAGATGCACAGAGAAACGAAATATGGAATATCTGACAAATCACCTGAATAGATGCTGGACAATCCCTTTTCAGTTCCTTGCTTCTCAATGTTTTCCAGAACAACTGCAAGAAGAATTTCCTGACGCTTCCTGTCGTTCCGCCTCAACAGAAAAACAAAGAGAACAACAAACGCAATGATTATGACGGCAATGAGCATGGAAAACGTCACGGCCAGATTAAAAGCCTTTGATTTGAAAACGTTTTTTTTCAATCTTATTGCTCCGATTTGATTACGTAACCTGCGCCTCGAACCGTAGTAATGATTCCGTCTCCAATTTTGCTTCTCAAATATCTTACGTATACATCAACTGCATTTTCATCAATACTGTGCTCTGTCCCCCAGACTGAATCAATAATTGTGCTGCGGGAAAGAACAATGTCTTTATTTGACAAAAGACATTTCAACAGCAAATACTCTGTCTTTGACAGTTCAATAAGCCTGCCGTCGAAAGTTACTTCCATGTTTTCAGTATTAAGAATCAGTTTTCCGGAAGTGTATACTTTTCCTTCATTATTGGAGCGGTCACTTCTTCTGATTATAGCCCTAAGTCTTGCAAGAAGTTCCTCTATCTCGAATGGTTTTGAAATATAATCATCTGCGCCGGCATCAAGTCCATTTACCTTGTCATAGGTTTCCCCACGTGCACTTACCATTATCACCGGAACATTTGATGATTTTCTTATTCTTCGAAGAACCTCCAGACCGCTTATTTCCGGAAGCATTATATCAAGCAGAATTACATCAGGCCCAAAAGACTCAAAAAGAGAAAGAGCTTCCCTTCCGTCTTTTGCCCACTGAACTTCAAAGCCCTCATGAACCAATTCCAGAACTTCAAATTCAGCAATGCCTTCATCATCTTCTACAATAAGTATTTTTCCCATTTTAAACCGCCATTAAAAACGCATCTGTAAACCGTCTTTGATGCCGCAGCATTTCATATCCTGCATTGTTTTGCCATTGTACGAATTTAAGTTCTTAAATTCAATTGAGTATTCCTCATCCGGATTAAAAATCGATATCCGCATGGATTCGCCTTTTCTATCGTAATGAAAATGAACATTGGAACCACATGGTTTTTCATTCAAAAGAATGGTCTGTGCATTCACACTTCGAGGATTAATCGGCATGGAAAAACGAACGGAAATCTCAAGCAATTCCTTTTCGCTTTTTCTATTTCTTTTTGCCGCAATTTTTGTCACTTGAAATATTTTTTCTTCTCTATCAACTCTCATCCCGTGATAAGAAACAAAACCTTTCTTTTCTGTCCTTCCGGAACTTTCAGAAAAAAAAGAAAAACTGAACGTGAACAGCAATGTAAGTATTGTTACAATTTTTTTCATTACATAATATTTTAGTTTATATGGGCAATTTGTAAACACGAAAGATGCATTATTAGAACATTCTAATTTTGACCCAGTCAAGACATTCAATTTTTCTGTAACAATATTCAATTCCTTTTGTTAACATTAATGAGATCTCAACAAGCCATAATCTAGGAGAATCTTTTTTCGGAGGAAACATTATGATTAAGAACAAGATTAAAACAGCTGCCATTGCAACAGCATTTACTATTCTTTGTACAGTTCCAGTATTCGCCACTAAAGCAGAAAAAAAGCCAGGTCCAGAACACCGGAATCCACATATGAATCAATTCATGGAAAATGTGACCATGGGCACGGTAAATTCCATCGACATGGAGTCAAAGATAATCACAATTATCGATGCAGATGGAAAGCAGAAAAAAATCCACATTAATCCCTTAACGGAAATTTTTTCTGTGGAAAAACCAGACATGAGAAAAGCTCCTGACAAGAAAGCAAAGGATGCTAAAGAAAACCCTTGGGGCCGCAATTTCAAGCCTGTCAGACTCGACAATCTGGAAAAGGGCCATTGGATTGTGATTAAAAACTTCATCACCCATACGGAGACAATTGAAGCCATGCTCATCACAGTTCACAATTACAGGGAATTTCAAAAAATGCCTGATACAACAAACGCCAAATAAGGGCGTCCTGTAAAACCGGAGGTAAAAGAATCAGACAACTGAATCCAGAAGTGCCTCACAGCCTTCAAGAACATCGCTGTATGTTTCGTCAAAGTTGTGGGTGTACCATGGATCAGCAATGTCACGGGGATGATCCGTGTAGTCAAGAAGCATATGCACCTTGTTTTCCGGATCACCGCCGGTTATCCTTAAGATGTTTTTTATATTCCAGCTATCCATTCCTAGAATTAAATCGTAATCATTATAATCACTTTTTCTAAGCTGGCTTGCCCTGTGGCTGCACACAGGAATTCCTACCTGCTGCATTTTCCTTAGAGTTCCTGGATGAGGTGGATTTCCTATTTCTTCCGTACTTGTGGCCTTTGAATCGATGAAAAATTCAGCATCCCTTCCGGCTTTTTTTACCAGGTGCTTCATTACAAATTCCGCCATTGTTGATCTGCAGATATTTCCATGACAAATAAAAAGAATTCGAACCATGACTTCTTTTTATAGGCATATGGATTTTTTTGCAATAGGAACAGCAGCTCTATTCGAGAATTGTAATTTCAACGCGTCTGTTTTTTGCTTTTCCTGCTGGAGTTGAATTGTCAGCAACAGGTTTAGTTCCGCCTGACCCCTTGCATATAAATTTGTCTGAAGCAACACCACGTTTCACCAAAGCCCTGATTATTGAATCAGCACGCTCAACGGAAAGCTTCATTTCCCCACGTGGATTGCCGACGCTTGCTGTATGCCCTTCAACCAGAATCATCTGGTCTGGCACCATTTTCAGCAGGTCTGCAATCTGATCCAGACGACCATTTTCTCCGGATAGAAGTTCCGCGCTGTCAGCCTTAAAGTTCAGATTCTGCATTGTAAGACGGATACCAGAAGCGGTATTTTCAACAGTAACTTTTTTTTCTCCTGCCGGACCTGAATTTTCAGCAGCCTCACCAGTGCCCATTGCTGAATTCTCCATGGCAATGCCACTTTGCTGTATCTTCTCCCGTAGCTTTGTATTTCCAAAGATAGAAGTTTTTTTATCGGTTTTTCTTCTATTATAACTACCGTTAGTTTGATTGTCTTCTATATTACCACCTGCGGCCATCAGATTTTTTTCTTTGTTCCTTCCATTTGTTGCTGCAAGTTGGGAATTTCTGTCTGTACTATTTCCAACCAAACCATTTTGATCTGGCCTCATACCATTATTTAAACCATCTGAAGTATCTGAACCATTTGAACCATCACCATCTGTCCCCATGGAACCGGTATCTTTTCCTTTCCCAGGATTCTTTCCTCTATCAGATACATCATCTGATACCGGATTGCTTAAAATATCCTTAAGTTCTTTTTCAGATACAGATGCTATGCGCTGCAGTGCAGGAAACAGTTTTTCCCTGTTGTAGGCTGGTGGATATTCCGTAAACATGGAAATTGTACCCCTGAAGGCAATTTTATTACCATCTGTATACTGGAATTCCTCATCAACTGTATCCCTTACGACAAGAGCATTACCTGTCACCTTGCTTACAAGAATATTGGCCCTGTGTCTGCCCTGGGCAAACTTAAGATCCCTGTCCCCACCAAAATCCAATGTTGCGGCAAGTCCATATCTTGTGGCCCATTCCGCAGAAATTACATAAACTTCCTCCCCATGAAAGCTTTCATCCCGCAGATAGGTATATTCTACATACATCGGAATCTTTGTCTTCACTCCCTTGTTTAAGGGATCGACAACACGTTCCGCCTTTGCCTGCCATTTGTCTCCGAATTTTATTTTCTGTTTCGTGAAAGACGGGAAACTTCTATAGGTTGGATATCCTTCATCATGGATCATTAATAGCTGACCATCTGATGTAATCCTGAATGTCGACGGAATGGAACTGTTGATTTCCTCTCCGACGGATGCCCTCGCCCTCATTGTTCCCTCTGCGACATAAAAATTGCCGTCATAATACCTGTCTGCAGGGTTTCCTCCCTTTGGAACTCCCATTGGACTTATATAGGAACGAACTTCCCGGCTTACAAGACCCGTATACTTACCGTTGTCGTAGCGGCGTAAATCCGTTCTTTCGATGTAAATATAGCTTCCGCTGCCGTTATATTGCAGCAATGTTTCCTGGGCATAAATAGGGATTGCAACCAGTCCCAAAATGACAATTGATATCACCAGCAAGAAGATTTTCTGTACTCTGTTCATACTTTCATTATCGGAGTATACTTGCCTACATGAAACACAATATGCAGATTTTACAGGAACTGGCCGCCAAAAACGGACCTCTTTGTGTTGGACTGGACACCGATCCATCCTATATTCCAGAATCGATCCTCAAGACATTCAAGAGTCCGGCAGAAGCTGTTCTTGAATACAACAGACAGCTGATCAAGAAGATTGCAGAAGACAAAAGTGCCTGCTGCTTTAAAGTTCAGATAGCCTACTATGAAGCAATGGGTCTTGAAGGACTCAAGGTTTATGCTGAGACACTTAAGCTTGTAAAGGAATCAGGACTCATCTGCATTTCCGACATCAAGCGCGGAGACATTGCCGCAACTGCAGGAGCCTATGCAAGGGCACACTTCACCGGTGACTTTGAAACTGACATCATCACAATAAATCCTTACATGGGTTTTGATACGCTCAAACCTTTCACGGAATACTGCACGAAGGCAGGCAAAGGAATTTTCGTACTTTTGAGGACAAGCAACCCTGGCATGGTTGATATTGAGCAGAAGGAACTTAAGGATGGCGGAAGAGTTCTTGATCAGGTTGGAAATGAGCTTGAAAGAATCTCACAGGAAATGAAGGCAACTTATCCTGACCAGACATGTTCTCCTGTCGGTGCAGTTGTGGGCTATACGGAAGAAAGCGATGCAAAGGCATTGAGGGATGCATACAAGGACATCTATTTCCTTATTCCAGGATATGGAGCTCAAGGAGGAGATGCAAAAATCTGCGGAACCCTCATGAAGGAAGCAGGCGGAACTGTCAACTCTTCACGCGGAATCCTCTGTGCATGGAAAAAGGATTCTGACTGCACAGCCAAGGTTGAAAACGGAACTGTTGCAATGTCAGACATTGTAAGTGCCGCAGCCAAGGCCGCCCTTGCATCAAAGGAAGACCTTCTCAGGTTTTAATTATTACTGAATGGATTTTAAGTGTACCTTGTTTTCAGGGTACACTTTTTTTTTGCCCTTTTCATTTTGTTGTAAATACAACAAAACTGGTTCACACCTTGTTATCAAAGCACTCAATGTTCAGTTTTGAATGACCTGAATCAATTTGCCATTTTCATATACAAGCTTCAAGGAAAAGAAGGGCACATTTTTTTCAATAAGGTCAAGGAACACATAATCCCCTTCCCAGAAATTCAGCTTTTTAAATTCTGATTTCTTAACCCATTCCAAAGTTCCTTCATCGCAGTCGATCAGTTCTCCGGAAAAATCATCGCTTGTGTAAAGGCACATGTATTCGCAAACGTCTTCCTTTCCGTCCTCACGGCTTACAAAGGTTACGATTCCGCGGAACCTGAAGGAATTCAAAGTAAGGCCTGTCTCTTCCTTCACCTCACGCATAAGGCAGTCCTCCGGACTTTCTCCGAATTCAAAATGACCTCCAACTCCGATCCACTTGTCCTTGTTTATGTCGTTCTGCTTTTTTACGCGGTGAAGCATGAGGTAGCAGTCATCTTTTTCAATGTAGCATAAAGTTGTCAATGGCGATTTCATTTATTCCCCCTGTTGGAAATTGCAAGACCTGCTATGGTAAGTATGCAACCGGCAAGTCCCATGGCTGTCATTCTTTCTCCCAGGATGAAGAAAGCAAAAATAATCGTTACAACCGGAATCATGTAAATGCCGACGGTAACCTTGACGGTGCCAAGTGTCTTGCAGGCAACATTCCATACTACAAAACAGAAGGCGGAAGCTCCAAGGCCAAGGAAGCAGAAGTTTAACCATGCAACAGGATCTGAGAATCTTGAAAGATTTACGGCAGCATCCAGATTTATGAAGACGGAACTTGAACTATCCTTCACAAACATTCCAAACACTACAAGAGGAACCATACACAAAATGGCATAGAAAAACATCCGCCTCGTGCAGAGAATTTTGTTCAGCTTCATTCCGTTTATCTTTGAAACAAACATGGAATAGAAACCCCAGCAGATGGCGGAACACAGGGCAAGAAGATCACCCTTTGGATTGAAGTGGAGGTTTCCGTTTCCATTGAGGCTGACCATGGCAACTCCAGAAATGGCCATTAAAAAACCGATGACAAAAAACAGGGTCACGTGCTTTTCCTTCAAAAAAATCTGGGCAATGATGGCGGTGAACATTGGGCAGATGGAAACTATGATGCTTACGTTCGATGCAGTTGTGAATGAGATGGCCGCATTTTCAGTAAATTGATAGATGATGATTCCCGAAAGTCCGGCAAGAAAAAACCATAGATTGTCTTTTTTGTTTTTCAGTTTCAAAGGAACCGGCTTGATGATGCATAATCCAACGTAGGCAAGAATGAACCTGACAAAAAGAATTTCCAGTGGAGAAAATTTATTCAGCAAATATTTTGTTGAAACGAAAGTTATGCCCCAGATGAAAATTGTGATCACGGCAAAAAATAGACCAAGGGATTTTGGACAGGCGGAACTGTTTCTCATTTTTTGAAAGCTCCAATATTTTTGGATAAAAAAAAAGCTCCATGTAAAAACATGAAGCTTTTCAAGTGGGCGGTGAGAGGATCGAACTCCCGACATTCTGGGTGTAAACCAGACGCTCGTACCAGCTGAGCTAACCGCCCGATGTGATTAGTACTATATAAGATTTTCGTTCTTGTGTCTAGTGGTTTCCCAATTTTTGTAACATAAAGATTTGGTTAGTATAAGGTAATTTTATTATGACATTATCTGTGAATTTGTCATCTTTACTATTCAATTGAAATTTCATCTCTATAGTGGTACTTTTTTTACATGAACGAAAACATCATCCATGAGAAGGCGGAAAGAATCCGCGATGTAATCCGCTACATCAAGAAATTCAAGAATGCGGTTGTCGTTGTTTATCTCGATGACAAACTTCTCGACAGTCAGAATTTTGGGAGCCATATCCGTGACATCTGCCTGCTTCATGAAGCCGGACTTAAAGTACTGCTCGTTCCTGGAGCTGCCAAAAGAATCAATGAAATTCTAAGGGAGTCAGGAAAAAAATGGTCATTCCACAACAACTGCCGAATAACGGAAAGTGACGCCATGCCACTCATCAAGATGGCAGCCTTCGATGTTTCCAATCAGATTATGACTTCTTTTGCCGCGGAGAAAAAGACGGCTGTCATCGGCAATTGGGTTCGCGCAAGAAGCAAAGGTGTCATAGATGGTTTTGATTATGGTACCAGTGGTGAAATAGACAAACTTCACATCGAATCCATAAAGACAGTTCTAGACAATGGATTCATTCCAATATTCCCATGCATAGGATGGAGCGCGGCAGGTAAGCCATACAACATTTCTTCAGTTCAGTTGAGCCAGCAGATTGCCATCCACCTTAAGGCAGACAAACTTTTCTACATGGTTGCAGATGGTGAAATTTCTCCAAGATACTTCAAGATTCCAGAAAATACCGGAATATCAGAGGACAATACAATTCCTGCCATGACCATTGAAGAAGTAGACGAATTCATCAAAACAAACAAAGATTTGGTAAATTCCGGCCTGGAAATTATGAATTCTACCGAACCTTCGGTAGTTTATAATGAAAATACAGCATCTCATCCTAATGCTGTACAGGAATCCCCTGTTTCACGTGAAACAATTTTCACCCTGCTGAATCTTGCAAAGGCAGCCTGTGAAGAAGGTGTTGACCGTGTCCACATTATCAATGGATCCATCGACGGAACTGTTCCATGTGAAATATTCAGTGATCTTGGTGCCGGTACCATGATATACACAAACAACTACGGAAGAATACGTGACATGACAAGGGATGACATATCCGGTGTAATTTCTCTCATGCAGCCATTTGTAAACCAGGGCATACTGCTCCAAAGAACAAAAGAACAGCTGGAAAACCAGTTCCAGGATTATATTGTCTACGAACTTGACGGAGCGATCAAAGCCTGCGCATCTCTTGTCCCATATCCAGACGGACAGACGGAAATTGCCGCTGTTGCAGTAGACAAAACCTGCTCAAACATTGGTATTGGTCCAAAGCTCATAAAGTTTCTCGTGAAACGTGCACAGGAACGTAAATCTACCGGAATATTCCTTTTAACGACACAGACTTCAGATTGGTTTGAAAATCTTGGCTTTACACCGGATGACATTTCATCAATTCCACAAAAACGAAAGGAAAAATGGTCTCCAGACAGAGGATCAAAAGTACTGAGATACAAGTTCTAATCCAGACAAAAGGAAATACAAGGCCGGCGAAAAAAATAATCGCCGGCTTTTTTTGTTTCACGTGAAACAAAAAAAAATACCTGAAACAAAACATCCTTCGCGAGAAGCACTCCATATTTACTCAAACCTCAATAAAACACCCCCCAGCCCCATTCCGCAGAACACCACGAAAACTCCGTTCACAATTCCGGATCTCCGGACAATTTACACCTAATTTCAAACTATAAAACAAGCGGACCGAAATAAGACCTTTTTATCAGCAAAAACTTCAAAAACCACCTCTTGTGTTTCACGCGAAACAACACAGAAACAATTCAAGGAAACGAAACAAACTGAACAGCCCAGAGTAACACAGAAATCCTTTATGTTTCACGTGAAACATTTCTAAACATACTCCCCCCCCCTGCGCCCACCGCACACAATACTTAAAACAGCGTTTCACGTGAAACATTTATTCTTCTGGACAAACATTTACAAAAATCACGGACGGGCTAAATTCCTTTTTGACAGGAATCCAATCCATGTATTTAATCCCCACACTCGAAAAACCATATAAAAAAATCCGCTTTTTCCTGGCAAACAAACGCAAAATGTGGAAAACTGCGGTGAAAACACAACAGAAAAACAGTTTCATCACGTACAATTCTATATAATATAAAGAATTACGTATTCAAACCAATAAATAAGGCCATGTGGAAAAGTTGTGAAAAACCATACGATAAGAAGTGTTTCACATGAAACAAATTCACTAGACGAAAATTTAGAAAATTTATTTATGGAATTCCACAGAATTCAATAAATCACAAACCACCCGTCAAACGGGTGGTTTGCACACAGCCTATAAGGCTGGTTCTCAAGCGGCGTCTCAAGACGCTGGCTTTCACTAACGTTCAAGCTCACTGCAGCTTGACTCGTCGCAGGCTCTGAAGAGCCTTTTGTACTACTTACTACCCGTAAACGGGTCTTCGTTGTTTTTTTGCAATAGGAATTCCAAATTATTTCCAACAAAATTCCAATAAATTTG
>CALELJ010000120.1 GCA_937902445.1 uncultured Treponema sp.
CAGGTTGGATATGGTACTTCTTCTTATTATGAAAAACAGAAGAATTGTGATGATCTTGGCTTCAGGGTCGTCCGCTCTGTAGTCAAATGAAATGATTGATGAGGAAAGCATTATGAAAAAAGGTAGATTATATATATCGGTTGCACTGATTGTTCTGGGATTGTTTTCAGCCTGCAAGGAGCAGGATTCGGACTATGAGGAAGATTTGACTCCTCCTGCTGCGGTAACGGAAGTCAATGCGACTTCAGGAGAAGGAAAGATCCTCCTTACATGGGTTGATCCTGCCGATGAAGATTTCTATGGAGTAAAGATCTTTACAGGGCTTGATTCGGAATCTTCCGTAGTATACAGGTCCAGCGTTCTGGTCGCTAAAGGCGTTCAGAAGTATGAAGCTGGTGCCCTGGAAGATGGAAAGACTTATTCCTTCAAGCTTGTGGCAGTGGACAAAAAGCTTAATGAAAGTCAGGAAGTTCTTTCTGGAAAAGCTGTTTATAGGGATAAAGAAAAAATTGAAACCATTACCAAATTTAACTGTCCTGAATGCGACAGAGAATACTCTTCTGCGGATGAGGCTGCTGCCTGCTGTAAGAAAGTTGAGGTAAGTCTGCTTGATCAGAAAATCCCTGCAGGTACTTATACATTGATCCATATGTTGCAAAGCGAGGCCAATATAAAGGATTTTGACCAGGATTTTGAAGAAGAAAAAACTCTTGAATCCGACTGTACTGTAAAGGATCTGCTGAAGGATTATCCTGGTTTCTATATTGCTTCTTTTTCATGTGATACTGGCACAGTCCATCTGTATTATGTAAGAAATTACACTACATATACTTTTGATGATGGTTCCGCAAAACTGGAAATAAGCGGAAGATACGGTACCAGTGTTGGTAATGTTGTTAAGCCTGTTGCGGAAAATTCATATTTCAGAAAATGGATTGACAAGGATGGCAATGATCTGCCTGAAGTTTTTGGTGCCGAAGACAAGGTTTTCAATGCTGTATGGCTTGATGTTCCGGAAGGTTTTGTAATGCTCAGCACGGGTATAGTTACAAGCAGCATTTTTGTTGCCGGAAGCTCCTTTATTTTTGCATCTCCAGCGACTCCAGTTGTGGTCAATGAATTTTTCCTTGCAAAACATGAGCTTACCTATTCACAGTGGCAGGATGTCTATCTCTGGGCAAAAGATAATCATTATTCTTTTGCAAATGGCGGTCAGGAAGGCTGTGGTTCCGATGAGCTGCATTCCTTGACTGGAAATGGACCTGTAACCTGCGTAAGCTGGCGTGATGCCCTTGTGTGGTGTAACGCTGCCAGTGAAAAAGAAGGTCTGCAGCCGGTTTATTATCTTGAAGGAACTACAGATTTTACGGATACTGCAAAAGTGCTGAGGGTTTCTGAAAAAGAACTTGCAAAGGTTGATATTAACCATGCTTGGCACGAGGGTATTTCTCTTGCTGATAAGGCGATCGTAAACCCAAATGCCAACGGTTACCGCCTGCCAACAGAGCTGGAATGGGAATATGCCGCAAGAGGAGGAGATCCTGCCGCGGAAGACTGGCTCTATAAATTTGCCGGCAGCAATGATATCGATGCCGTTGGCTGGTATCTGGACAATTCAGATTTATGGACCCACGATGCAGGTTATAAGACTCCAAATAAAGCAGGTCTCTATGATATGACCGGTAATGTCTGGGAATGGTGCTGGGGTCCTGATTTGTTTGGAGGCTCCGTTCAACGCTTTGCACGCGGCGGCTGCTGGGAGGATCCTTACGACTACTGTGCAATTACCGGCCGCAGTGAATTACGTTCCTGCTGGTACGGCACCGAGGCAGGCTTCCGCGTAGCCCGTTCAATCATAGAATAGCCCACAGATTACAAAGCCACCAGATAGCTAAACAGCCAGGACTGCTGAGCTTGTCGAAGCATCCTGCCTTTTAGCATGCTATTGCTTAATCAGCACACCGGGCCCTTCGACAGGCTCAGGGACCCTTGGCGAAAGCAATTGTTTTATTAGATGCCATCCACCGCATAACTTTCGCCACAAGAATTGCGGTGCAATTCTTGGATGCTGCGCCTGTTGGGCAGAACCCGCAGGGTTCGATTCCCGACATCAAGCAAAAAGACAAATGAATTTAAAAAAAAGAAAACCTTAGCAAAGTTGCTAAGGTTCTTAAGCGGTAGAAGGGAATCGCCCCTACAGTCGTCGCCCTCCATGGCTCCTCCTTCCGGGCGGCTCCGCTCACTGTCGCGCACGTCCTGTGCGCTTTTCCTCCCACCTGGTCGGCGTTCGCTACGCGTTCGATACCCTTCAGTCATAGATTGTTTTTCTATGGGCATAAAAAAAACCGACTAACTGCTTAGTTAATCGGTTTTATGTTTAAGCGGTAGAAGGGAATCGAACCCTCGTCTCCAGCTTGGAAGGCTGGGGTAATAAGCCATTATACGACTACCGCAGATGTTTTATCAAAGTCGCTGTCGCGCCGTTGATGATTAAGATAATATAGAATCTGATAATTTTTGTCAATAGGAAATCTAAAAAAAAATGAATAATTGTGAATTTAAAGCCTGATTTTCAGTTCAACTTGAGAAGAAAAAAAACATTGCTTTCCTGGAAATTATGGTGGATAATTATAAAGATACAGGTTTACCGGGGGCTTTGTTTCCTTTAGGCAACCTTAATTCTTAGGATAATTTTTTGGAGCAATTTATGAAATTTGTGAAATTTGCCGCACTTATCATTGCTGCATCGTCTGTTTTTGTTTCCTGTTCATCAAAATACAAGGATGATACAAGACAGGCAGTGGAAAACGGAAAATCAGTTGTCGAACGTTATGGACAGCTTCAGGTAATCGGAACTGATTTGTGCAATGCGGAAGGAAAACCTGTTCAGCTTAGGGGAATGAGCTCTCATGGACTCCAGTGGTACGGTAAATATGCCAATGAAAATGTAATCGGATGGCTTCGTGACGACTGGAACTGCCAGATCTGGCGCAGTGCCATGTATCTTACTGAAGGCGGATATCTTAATTCAAAGGCAATAAAGACAAAGGTTATTGATTCTGTTGAAGCTGCAATAAAACTTGGCGTTTATGTCATCGTTGACTGGCATGTCCTTGGAAATGGTGATCCAATGGTTCATCTTGAGCAGTCAAAGGAATTTTTTGACGAAATGTCAAAGAAATACGGTTCATATCCAAACGTTCTCTGGGAAATCTGCAACGAACCTAATGGCGAAAAAGTTACATGGGAAGGAAACATCAAGCCTTATGCTGAAGAAATCGTAAAGGTCATCAGGGCAAATGATCCGGATAACATCATCATCGGTTCCGCCGAGGTGGAGTGCCCTCTGATTCCTTCAGA
>CALELJ010000121.1 GCA_937902445.1 uncultured Treponema sp.
GCGAAAGTTATGGCATGCATTGGCTTCTACTAGACGAATGCTTTCGCCCTTGGGCGTTGAATGTTTTTGCCAGCCTCTTCCTTCCTTCTCGATTTTTATGCACTTAATAATCATTTTGCCTCAAAGAAAATACATTTATCCCTTATACAGGGTAATTCAAATGTGCATCATCAATGTTGTAGAGCGTGTCTTCAAGATAACGCTTTGCAACATACTTTGCCATCGGAAGATTCTGGTCAAGATAGTTTCCGCATTCTTCCGGTTTTGCACCAGGAATGTCTCCTTCAAAATCCCGGACAAACTCAAACATCTTGATCATGAAAGGAACCATTTCCCTGCTTGTCCTTTCCCCCTCCACAAGGAGATAGCAACCAGTACGGCAGCCCATTGGACCAAAGTAAACTATCCTGTCTGCCCATTCACTATCGTTGCGGGCAAAAGTAGCACAGAGATGTTCGATTGTGTGAAGTTCAGCTGTATTGAGGACAGGCTCATCATTAGGTGATGTAATGCGAATGTCAAAAGTAGTGATGCAAGTTCCTCCGAATCTGTCGATGCGTGAAACATACAATCCCGGTTCCAGTTTGATGTGATCGATTGTGAAGCTGGCGATTTTTTCCATAATTAAAAACTTTCCTTTACCATTTTCTTGAATTTATTTCCGCGGTCAAATTCATTTGTGAACATACCGAATGAAGTAGCACCCGGACTGAACACAACCGGCAATATCTGACCATTGACAGGTCTTCCATAAACCTTTGTAGAATTTTCCGACATGAGATTAACCTTCAACATGCCCAGTAGGATTGACAGAGAATCAAAGGGACCATAAAATTTTACGTTCCTTTCATTCAGCAATGGAATAAGTTTGTCAGTTCCAGTACCGGCAAGAAGATAGATTTCATAAGGCTTGAATTTTGATCCATCCTCACCAGAAAGACTTTTTGCAAGCGGAAGGAAATCAAGGCCCTTGTCTGTTCCTCCTGCAAGAAGAATTACTTTCTGTCCAAAACTCTGGCTGGCTGCGGCACATGCTTCCGGAACTGTAGCACAACTGTCATTAAAGAAAACAACTTTTCTGCTGTCCTGCGGTGTCGTCCACTCATGAAATTTTTCCAGACGGTGAGTGATTCCTTTCCATTCGCCCAAAATGGTACGCGACTGTTCGGCGGCCACCCCCATCAGATAAAGAGCAAGACCTGCATTCAGCACATTAATTTTCATATGGCTTCCAGGCACCTGAAGTTCGCTCATTATCTGCTCTTCCTGAAGACACTTGTTGCGGGCGTGGGCACTCATGAGATCTGTCGGCAGCCTTACATAGCCTGCTGTAAATTCACGGCTTTCATTCTTCTGATAGACACCGGCAACTTCCTTTGGCAGCTCATTCTTGCTGTAACGGAGGACACGTCCTTTTGTCTCACTGGCAAAAAGATCTCCCCAGCAGCGGCATCCGCTTTTGGGATTTGCACAATCCTTAAGATAGTCGTCATCATCGTAATCAAGAATCGTAAAATCCTTTTCATCCTGATCGGCATAAATCAGCTTTTTGTCTTCAACATAACTGTCCATGTCGCCATACCAGTTCTGATGGTCAGGAACAATTTTTGTGATGACTGCAATTTTTGGTTTTAAAGCTTTTCTTCCGCGAAGATCGGCCAGCTGCCAGCTTGAAAGCTCAAGCACGACTGGAGTCGTTCCGTCTGTCTTGGAAAGGAATGTAAGTGGACTTACAGTAATATTACCGCCAAGAAAGCACTTGAAGCCGGCCTGATTGAGGGCATAGGCAAGAGAACTTACAGTACTTGATTTTCCTTTGCTTCCGGTAACTGCAATGATCGGCGCCTTCGTAAAATGAAGGAATATGCTGATGTCCGTCTCAATTGCTTTGGCAGCTGCAAGAAATTTATTTCCCTGGATTTTTACACCAGGATTTTTAATTACACAATCTGCATTTTCAAAATCTTCAATCTTGTGTTCACCAAGAACATAACGCAGGCGGCTCAAGTCAAGACCTGGATCTGTACCGATTGAATTGATTGTAGGAGCAAGCTGATCCGCAGTTTTCATATCGGTTACTGTAACGTAAGCACCCTGCTGCAGAAAGAATCTTACGCATGCCTCACCACCACCATTGAGACCAAGCCCCATGACAGTGACATGTTTTCCGCGGATATCTTCCAGTGTGTTGAAAACGCATCCTTCAGGATAGATATGTGGTGCCATTATACCCTCGTTGTGCAAAGCTGATTCTTTGCGTCGTATTCTGCAACAGCCTCATCAAAAAGATAGTCGATGAGATCTGTATACTTAAGTCCTGCGGCATCGCACATTTTTGGGAACATGCTGATGCTTGTAAATCCAGGAATCGTATTGATTTCATTGAGATAGATTTTTCCATCATCACGGTCGATGAAGAAATCCACACGTGAAAGTCCACTTGCGCTGACGGCGGCATAGGCTTTCTTTGCAGTCTCACGGATGTAATCAAGCTTGTTATCGTCAAGCAAAGCTGGAATCTTAAGTTCAGCACCATCGGGATCATTGTACTTTGCGTCGTAGTCATAGAACTCATGCTTTGGAACGATTTCTCCAGGTCCATAAGCCTTGAGCATTGAGCATGGAACGTTTGCGTCAGCCGTAATGCTGTTGCCCGTAACGGAACATTCAACCTCGCGTGCGTTGATTGCTTTTTCAATGAGAACCTTGTTGTCCCAGCTGAATGCTTCCATCAAAGCAAATGAAAGTTCCTTTGGATTGCTTGCTTTAGAGGCACCGTCGCTTGAGCCTGCAGAGCAAGGCTTTACAAAAAGAGGGAATTTCAATGTGTCGATTGCCTTAGCTACAAGTTTGTCATATTCAGCGGAATTGTTTATGTCTGCCTTCGTGAGGCACATATACGGAACCACAGGCAAGCCTGCCTTTTCCCAGATGATTTTTGTAGTTACCTTGTCCATTGTGACTGCCGAAGACATTACACCGCAACCGACATAAGGAACACCGACCATTTCAAAAAGTCCCTGAAGAGTTCCGTCTTCGCTGTAAGTTCCGTGCATTACAAAAAAGACTACATCTGCCGCGATTGTCTTTCCACCGCACATAAAGGCAGCAGTTCTTCCTCCACCCGGAATTACGTTTACGCGCTTTGCTTCATCGGCATGAATTTCAAGTTTAGCCTCAGGGTTTGCCTTGAGTTCTGATATAATCTTATTATCCTCAAGATACCACTTGCCGTCCTTGCTTACAGAAATCAAGGTGATTTCATGCTTATCCGAAATATTCCTCAAAACGGAAGCGCAGGAAATGAGGGAAATCTCATGTTCTCCTGAACGTCCGCCATACATCAATGTTACTTTCATTTTAATTCTCCAAGTGCTTTTTTTGCCTCGCTGATTTCATCATAAGGCATTATATGGTCTTTGAATATGATTGAATTTTCATGGCTCTTGCCAAGCAGAAGAACGATGTCGCCCTTTTTTGCAAGACTGAAAGCCTTTCTGATGGCAGCCGGTCTGTCAGGAATCAGGAAAAGATCTTCCCCATCCTTCCTGCCTGCCTTTCTTGAACCAACAGCAATGTCCTCAAGAAGTGCCATCTCATCTTCACCTCGGGGATCCTCGTTGGCAAGAATCACATAATCGCAGAATCTTGCCGCAATTTCACCCTGCAAAGGACGTTTCTTTGTATCACGTTCACCGCCACTTCCAAAAACGCAGATCATCTTACCGGAACAGCGTTTCCGTACAGGTGGAAAAATTGTTTCAAAGCTGGAAGGCGTATGGGCATAGTCGACGATGACTTCAAAAGGCTGTCCCTCATCAACAACTGTCATGCGTCCCTTAACGCTTTCAAGTTTTTCACAAAGGGATGCAAGATCACAAATGGATTTTCCGGTCGTTCCGTTTACGGCGAGGATTGCCGTCATGATGTTGTATGCGTTGAACGCACCTGGAACGGGAGCCTTTACTTCTGTTGTTTTTCCATCAAAAGAAATGTCGAAAGTGATACCGGTACTTGTAGATGCTATGTTCAATGCCTTGCAGCAAGGCATTCCAGATGGAATCTCAGGAAGCATAATGGAACTGTCTTCCGCATTCTTACCGGCCTTTCCTTCTGTCGTAAAACCGATGACCTTATTTCTTGTGCACTGTGCGAAATAAGAAGCGGCAGGATCTTCAAGATTGACGATTCCAAATGAAGGAACGGAAGTTTCTTTGCCGGCAATGGATTTCATATGATCATGTTTGTCCAGGGCACGGAAAAGATTTGCCTTGTCGCTTTTATACTGCTCGTAGGTTCCGTGGAATTCAAGATGCTCCAAAGTGACATTCATGAAGGCACCGCAGTCAAAAAGAACATCACCAAGCCTGTTGGTTCTGTCGCTTAATCCATGGCTTGAACTTTCGACTACAGCATGGGTACATCCGTTTTCAAGCATTTCATGAAGTTCACGCTGAACAATAGGAGCTTCAGGTGTTGTCTGGTGTTCTGGATTTGCGATCGCATCTCCACCAAGAGAATACTGAACAGTAGAAATGAAACCTGCCCTATATCCTGCAAGTCTCAAAAGCTGCCATATGAATGCAACAGTTGAACTTTTTCCTTCCGTACCTGTAACTCCATAGACCACAAGTTTTTTTGACGGATGGTCATA
>CALELJ010000122.1 GCA_937902445.1 uncultured Treponema sp.
TTTTACGCGGTTCTCTACACAGTCCATTGTAACTGGAAGTGTTGCAGCTGAAGATTTTGTGAAGAGAGCTGTAAGAATTGCAGGAATCATGTTCTTGAAGTGCTTTACAGGATTGAGTCCGCGTGCAAGAAGGAACAAAGAAAGCACGATAAAGAACTGGATCAGGTTGCCGCTCAAAACAACAGCAGTATATTTACCGATTGATTCCATTGCGATGTCGGCGCTCATTTCCTTAACAAGCTGTGCTGTGAAAGCGATGATACCGATAGGGAGGATTGTGATGATCCATCCGATTACCTTGAAAACAAGTTCCTGGAAACCGAGTGTCACGTTGAGGATTGCTGTCTTTTTTTCTGATTCCGCCATCATTGAGATTGCAAAACCAAATGCAAATGAAACGATGAGAATTGAAAGAACATTGCCTGAAACAAACGGATAGATGATGTTGTCAGGGATTGCTGTCGTAAAGTAGCTTAAGAAAGAAGAAGAACTCATGTTCTGAACTTTTTCTGCCGCTGCCGATCCTTCATATGCTGCTGAAGAAATTACTTCAGGCCTGATGATGAAGAACAGGATTGCTGCGATTGTAGAAGCTGCAATTGTTGTAAGCAGAGTGTACATGATTGTTCTCTTGAAGATTCTTGCAGTTTCCTTGTTGCTTCCAAGGGTTGCAAGTGTCGTAAGAACTGAAACTGCGATAGCCGGAACAGCCGTGAACTTGAAAAGTCTTGTGAAAACTGTTGCTACAAAATCGCAAACATTGTCTACCGCACCAACATGCAGAGACCCAAGGATGGCACCGATAACAAGAGCGCCAACCCAGAAAATAACCTGTTTAACCTGTTTTGTCATGATAGATTCCTTTGTTTAGGTGATTGCCTATTTATCGGCATATTTTAAGCGATTGTTTATGGCAGATTCAATAAGGTATAATGGTACAGGCGGAACTATGAAACGATTTTTTGCATGCCTTACATTCCTTATCCTCACCATCAGCGGTCCTTTGTCTGCCCAGGGAAAAGATGAATTCGCGTTGCATCACAACCCATGGGAGCTGATAATCTACAGACCTGAAAACACGGAACAGATGACACCTGTGCGATGCTGGCTTAAAATCGAAGACATGGAAGGCAACGATGTTACCCATACTGCCGCAAAGGCAACCTATGAGTGGACTTCCATTCCGGATAAAATAAATTACTATCAGAAAAGCTGGTGGCTTGAAGGCGGAGTTGCCATGCACCTGAACCTGAAACCTGGCCGCTATAGATTTTCCGTAAGCACACCGCCGGACAGGCAGTATCCTTACCCAAGCAAAAACCGCAGCGAATGGACATCCAACAAGTTCATCTATGACACGGGCAATCCTGCAAAAGTGATTTTCGTCTACCCTACTGCCGATGACAACGGTTTCTACAACGGAGGCTGGATCATCAGCGCAAAGTCTCCGAAGTTCTTCAAGTTCACCAAGCCGCGGATGGAAAAGACGGAACAATAAAAAATGGCTGTCCCGGAATGACAGCGGTGGTTTCGACTGCGCTCAACCACCCTGTATTTACTTTTAGGACAGCCACTTTCAGTATCAAAATCTTCTATAAATATATCCAGGCCTATTTTGCGGCACGTCCGTAAAGGCCTGTGTAGAATCCAAGGAACTGGTTTGCTTCCTCAGTGAACATTTCCTTTGTGAAGCGCCACTTCCAGTTGTTTCCAACTGTCGACGGAATGTTCATTCTTGCTTCCTTTCCAAGACAGGCAAGATCCTGCATGCAGAGGACGCAGGTGTTTGAAACGCTTGCCATTCCGGCTATCATCATTTCCTTTACAAGGTCTGCGTTGTCTCCGGCGCGAAGATATTCCCTTGCGCTTTCAACATCCTTAGGAGCAGCTGTCTCGCACCAGCCCATGATGGTATCGTTGTCGTGTGTTCCCGTGTAGACGATTGAATTTGCTGTGTATCGGTATGGAATGTAGTCGCTTTCTTCGCAGCTGTCAAAGGCAAACTGAAGTACCTTCATTCCAGGGAAGCCGGAATCCTTCAAAAGCTGCCTTACGCTGTCCGTAAGGAATCCAAGGTCTTCGGCGATGATAGGCATGTCTCCAAACTGCGCCTTGAGGGCGTTGAAAAGATCCATGCCAGGTCCCTGCCTCCACTGGCCGATTTTTGCGTCCTTTGCCCCGTAAGGAATACAATAGAAGGAATCAAATCCGCGGAAATGATCGATGCGGAGAACGTCGTAAATCTTGAGTGATTTTTCAAGACGCTTCTTCCACCATGCATAGCCTGTGCCTTTCTGGTATTCCCAGTTGTAGACAGGATTTCCCCAAAGCTGTCCGTCTGCGCTGAAGCAGTCTGGTGGACAACCTGCAACTTCTACAGGAACAAGATTCTGGTCCAGCATGAACTGATCAGGATTTGACCAAACATCGGCACTGTCTGCCGCAACATAGATAGGAATGTCTCCGATAATCTGTATTCCGTTTCTGTTGGCATAGTCCTTGAGGGCAAACCACTGCTTGAAGAAGAAATACTGGAGCATCTTGTAGTATTCCATTCTGTCGGCACACTTTCCACGCCAGCTTTCAAGGGTAACGCTTTCGCGCTTGCGGATGTTTTCTTCCCACTCGCTGAAAGAAACTCCACCGTGGGCATCCTTGATTGCCATGAAAAGCGAATAGTCTTCAAGCCAGTCATTGGCCTTTATAAAATCTCCGAAGTCCGATGGTATGTTCTTCTTGAAGTTGTTGTGAAGGATTTCAAACACCTTGTGGCGCTCAACGTAAAGGGTTCCGTAGTCCACATAGTTTTCATGGCCGCCCCACTTTACGTTTTCATAATCCGACTTTGCAAGGTAGCCCTGTTCAGCAAGAGTGTCAAAATCAATGAAATATGGATTTCCGGCAAAAGTAGAAAAGCTCTGGTATGGACTGTCCCCATAGCTTGTAGGACAGATCGGCAGAATCTGCCAGTAGGACTGCTTTGCCTTCTTGAGCCAGTCTACGAATTCGTAGGCTTCCTTTCCTAAAGTTCCGATTCCTGTATTTCCAGGAAGAGAAGAAATGTGCATCAAAACACCGTTAGCTCTCTTGTTCAACATAGTTCACCTCTGATAGTCATGTCTTTATGATTTGACTTTTCATAAATGGCGGGCCCCAGCGACGGTAAAAAGAGTAATGGAAACCTCCCGCTTCACCCTCGTTAAGCGCTGTGTTTTAATGGCGGGCCCCTCCTTACTCTTTCTACCTGCGTCCCACCCGTCTATATAGATATCAAATCATAAAGGCATGGATATTTCTTTGACGCTCTCACCTTCAACGAATTCGAAAGGAATGTTTTTGTGAACGGCGCCATTCTTTTTTTCTATTGCATCCAGCAGAGTCTTGAGCCCCTGGACTGCCAGTTCCTCTTCATTCTGCCTGATCGTTGTAATTTTCGGGCAGTAGTACTGGGCGATGGGAAGGCCGTCAAAGCCTACCACCGAAATGTCTTCAGGAACACGGTACCCCATGTCCTTCAGCTTTCTGCAGGCACCCATTGCCTGCATGTCCGACATGGCAAAAATCGCGGTTACATCAGGAAACTTTTTTACAAGTTCCTCCGCTGCCTTTGCTCCGCCTTCAAGGGAATACTTTGCGGTTGCATAGGACTTCTCCACGTCGAATGTCATTCCGCTTAATTCAAGACCTTCCATGAATCCTTCATAGCGGCGTTTTGTCATCATCGAAGAAACAAAATCTCCACCGATGACTCCTATTTTATCATGCCCCTTCTTTGCAAAATATCTTGCAATCAAAAGTGCGGCCTGATAGCTGTCCGTGCTGACGCTGGAAAGATTTTCATGCTCCTCAGTATCAGCCTTTGTTGAAATAAGGACACACGGGCAGTTGAGCCTTGGAAAAACATCCTTATTGCGTTCAGGATTTCCACCAAGAAAGATTATGCCCAGGGCCTTTGTCTCACGAAGCTCCTTTTCCGCTTCCACAGCTTCATTGTCATACTCATCGAGGACAATTACCTTTGAAGTATATGGAAGCTTTTCCATGTTTTTCTGAACTTTTTCCAGAAGGTTGTTCAAAAGGATATTTGAAGTACCCTTTACAAGAATCAGGATTGTTTTTGTTCCGCGGGCCTTGAGAGCCTTGGCATTGGTATTGAGCACAAAGTTGTATTTGTTTACAACAGCCATTACCTTCTCACGGGTTTTTGCGCTTACATAATCCTGATCATTCAATACGCGGGAAACAGTTCCGACTGCACAGCCACATTCTTTTGCAATATCTTTTATAGTCATAACTGAACCTACCCAAAACCGTATTTTATGGAAACGTTTCAGATATTATCAAATTCATCGAATTGTTTCTATATATGACCCAAATCCTACTCTCCAGTCACCAAAAAATCACCAGCAAAAACAGACGCGGACTGCGGCTGAGTAATCCCCTATTCTCCCCACGAACGACTTTTTCTTATACGAAGTATTGAAAAAAGTCGTTCGTGCAGATGATTTTCCACAGGAAAATCATCCTTTTATTGCACCCGAAATTACTCCCTTGATGATGTACTTCTGCGATGCGATGTAGAAAGCCACGATCGGTATGATTGCCAGCACCAGCATGGCCATGAATCCGCCGTAATCCGTAGATCCGTAGGCACCCTGCATTGCAAGCTGAATTGCAACCGGTACCGTCTTGTGCTTTGTTCCGAGAACGAGATATGGAAGAAGATAGTCGTTCCATACCCACATTGAATTGAGGATGGCAACTGTAATTGCCGTTGGCTTGAGCATCGGGAAAACAATCATGAAGTATGTCTGCAACGGATTGCATCCATCGATTTCCGCAGCTTCTTCCACCTCAAGAGGAACCGCCTTCACGAAACCTGTGAACATGAACACTGAAAGTCCCGCACCAAAGCCAAGATACACAAGCACGACACCAGGAAGGTTGTTGAAGCTGATGGACTGAACTACATATGTCATTGTGTACATCACCATCTGGAAAGGAACAATCATGGAGAAAGCAAAGAGCATGTAGAGCCCTTTTGTAAATCTGTTCTTCACGCGTACGATGAACCATGAAGTCATTGACGTGCAGACAATGATGACCGCAACAGAGCAGATTGTGACAAAGAGGGAACGCAGGAAAGAAACAAAGAATCCTGAGGATGCAAGTCCCTTGATATAGTTTTCTACGCCGACAAAGGTAGTTCCGTCTGGAATCGCAAAAGGCGCACTGGAAATGTAAAGGCGCGACTTGAACGAATTCATAAGAACAAGGGCTATCGGGAGAAGAAAAACAAGGGCGAGGATTGCAAGAAAAGAAATGGCAATCGTATTTGATGCTGTCTTCTGTCTGGCAAATGTCATGATTCAACCTCCTTTGTGTTTGTAAGCTTAAGCTGAACAAATGCGATGACTGCAACGATGATGAAGAACACTACCGCCTTTGCCTGGCCTACACCCTGCCATCCGATTCTTCCGTAGAAAGTGTTGTAGATGTTGAGGGCAAGCATTTCTGTAGTTCTGTTTGGTGCACCTGCAGTAAGGGCAAGGTTCTGGTCAAACATCTTGAATGTATTTGTAAGTGTAAGGAACATGCAGATTGTAATTGACGGCATCACCATCGGAATCTTGATCTTGAACAGAGTCTTGAGCGCACCTGCTCCGTCAATCTGCGCCGCCTCAATGAGGTCTCCCGGAATGTTCTGAAGCCCCGCAATGTAGATGACCATCATGTAGCCGATAAGCTGCCAGTTTGTAAGGACTACAAGTCCCCAGAAACCGTACTTTGTCGCATAGGAAATATCCACGCCCCAGTTTGAAAGGACACCGTTGATCATAAGGTTCCAGATGTAGCCAAGAACGATACCGCCGATAAGGTTAGGCATGAAGAAAATAGAGCGGAACAATGTCACTCCCTTCATTTCTCTGGTGCAAAGAAGTGCAAGACTGAAGGCAAACACGTTTACAGTGATGATTGAAACTATGGTGAACAGTGCCGTAAATCCAAGGGCACTGATGAATTCATTGTCAGATGTAAAAGCCTTTATGTAGTTGTCAAAGCCAACCCAAGTTGCTCTTGTAACTGTTGTAAATTTTGTAAAAGACAGGCCGATTCCAAGGAAGAATGGAACTATGAAGAACATTGCAAAGGCAAGCAATGTCGGCAAAACAAAAACTGGAAAATATCTTGATAAAGATTTTTGCATTTCAAACCTCTCTTGAATCCGAAAATAAAACCCCCGCTGCAAAACTTGTTTGCTGTTTCCACAGCGGGAGCATAACTAATGAAGGACTGTTTAATAATATGGTGCATCAAACACCCTCTCCCCAAGAAGAGAAATGTTTCAACATTTCTCGCATGCCTGGATAGCAAGTCTAGTAGTGCGAGAATTGCCCGGCAATTCTCGCGATAAAAACAGAAAACCCATTTGGTTTTCTGTTTTTATCTTACATGCTGCTTTCTTTAGCCCAGTTGCTGATTACATTTGCAGAAACATCATCCCAAGACTTTGTTCCCTGAGCGTACTGGAGAAGGTCTGAACCAAAGTCATCCTTGAAGCGCTGTGATGGGAAGAGTGTGAAGTTCCATGCGCAGGATACGATGCCTTTCTTTGTCATCCAGTTGTTGATTTCAACAGCAAGTGGATCTGTTGGACGTTCATTTGCAGCAAATGTATCGAATGGAGCGATGAAGCCAAGTTTGTTTGTTACGTAGTCTTTTCCCATAGGGCTTGAGTAGAGCCAGTAGATGAAATCTGCTGTTGCCTTCTGTTCTTCTGCTGTTGCCTGGCTGTTGATGCAGTAGAAGTTTTCTGTACCTGTACAAAGGCCCTGTGCTTCTTCACCTGCAACACCAGAGTAGATTGGAAGATACTTAACGTTTTCTGGAAGAACCTTGTTTCCTGAAACACCAGCAACCTGTCCCCATGCCCAGTTACCGTTCTGAACCATTGCACATTCTTCAAGAGCAAATTCTGCCATTGAATCTGTTACTGTCTTTGTACCAAGAGCCTTGCGGTCTGTCACAGAATCTGTGATGTAAAGATCGAAGATATTCTTGAATTCCTTTCCGTACTGGAAGTTGATTTTCTTTGTTGCGTCTGAACCAAGGTCAACATTGTTGTTCTTGAATTCGTAGTAAACAGGAACGTTTGCGAGGTGAGTCTGCCATCTCCAGTCTTCACCTGCCTTGAGTGATGTAGAAGCGAACACACCCTTGATTCCAAGGTTCTTTGCATTTGCCTGCATGTCATCACAGAGAGCCTTGAGCTTGTCAAAGCTGTTGATTTCGTCCATTGACGAGAATGAAGTCTTCTTTGAACCGAGAGCAAAGTATCTGTCTGTAATTGCCTTGTTGTAGATGATTCCGTAACCTTCAACAACATATGGAACACCATAGGCCTTTCCGTCGGCTGTTACGGCAAGTGACTTGTCAGAAAGATGTTTGTAGATTTCTGTATTTGAAAGGTCGGCACAATATTCCTTCCAGTTTGCATAACCGCGTGGTCCGTTGATCTGGAAAAGTGTCGGTGATTCTTTTGTTGCGACCTTGGACATGAGAGTCTGCTCGTAAGAGTTGTTTGCAGCAGTCTCAACAA
>CALELJ010000123.1 GCA_937902445.1 uncultured Treponema sp.
TG
Source organism: uncultured Treponema sp. (assembly GCA_937902445.1). GTDB lineage: Bacteria > Spirochaetota > Spirochaetia > Treponematales > Treponemataceae > Treponema_D. The sequence goes on from CALELJ010000123.1 coordinate 3, forward strand.
GTGCAAAAATATCGGAGAAAACTCGGATGACTCTCTGGGAGAATTCAGAAGATCCCAGATCAGACTGCAATATTGGAACACCTGAACTTTCAGCAAGAGAAAGTATGGTTTCCGATGGCTGAAGATTCTGGCAGAATACGGCACACGGTATCTCATATGTGAAGAACTGCTTGACAGGTTCAATATTATTTTCATTTTCAAGTTTCTGAAGATAGGCATATTCGCCACGTCCAAAAACCTGCACACGTTCAAAAGCAAAAGACTCATAAAATCCGGAAAGAGCAAGTCCAGGTCTGTTGATGTCAGAGGCCTTGATCTCACGGGAAAGTCCGCTTCTACCGGCGAGGCAGCGAATGTTGAGAGAATTGTGTCCTTTCAAGTCCATGTCCAGAAGGTTCAGGACTGTAATAGTCTTATCCGACATATTTATACTATACAATTATATCAGATTAAACACAATAGGAATTTCTGGGGAATCCCTCTTGCCATAAATGCATAATTTGGAAGTCAAAGGGAACCGATAATCTAAAGGACAGCATTGAGAACACTTCCTGGGAAAAAAACTTATTGGAGATTACCAATGACAGTTATTCATTCCGCAGAATCAGTGCAGCTTATGTCGTGCAACACAAAGATTTTGTTTGACCTATTTAAAATGTTTGAACTCAATTCATTTCAAAGCAGGTACCACGAAAGAACAGTCGTACTTTCAAAAAACGGAACTGCAGTATTCCTTTCTGAAAGCACGGAGCTTGCAACAAGTGGATGACGTGTCTGTCTTTTCGGAGATAAAAAATGTCAAAAGAAAAAGAATGGTTTGAAAACGAAGATTTCTGGCTCAACTACGGCCCTATAATGTTTGACGAGCAGCAGTGGGCACAGTCACGGGGAATTGCTGAAAAATGCATCGAGCTTGCTGGCCTTGAGGAAGGAAGCCGAATACTTGATGTATGCTGTGCCGTGGGACGCATAAGTATTGAACTTGCCAGCCTTGGAATGAATGTGACAGGCGTAGACATAACACAGCCTTTCCTTGATGCCGCAAAAGAAAGCGCAGAAGATGAGGGCGTCGAAATTGAACTCATAAATCATGACATGAGAACTTTTTCACCAAAGAAAAAATTTGATGCCGCAGTGAACATTTACAATTCCTTTGGTTATTGTGACAACATTGCAGATGACATAAAAATCCTCAAGCGTGTCCATGCAAGCCTTAAGAAAGGCGGAACCTTTATCCTTGAGTGCATAAGCCGCGAATCGGCAATAAAATATTTCACACCTGGAGAATGGTTTGAACGCGCCGGAAAAACTGTGCTTACTGAATTTTCAGTTGAAGGTGCCTGGGAGGGGTTGCGTTCCCGCTGGATTCTGATCGGCAAAGACGGAACAAAAATAGACCACACATTCATCCAGAGACTGTACAGTGCGGCAGAACTGCGCGACATACTGATCAAGCAGTGCAAATTCAAAACCGCAGAAGTCTACGGCGGCTTCAACAAGGAGCCTTACGACCAGAAACTGAAAACAATGGTGATTGTGGCGACTAAATGAAAGGGCGAAAGCATTTGCTTTTTTAGAAGCCGGCGCCTGCTCTAACTTCCGCCGCACGAATTGCTAAGCAATTCGTGTATAGGCTGTATAAAGAACGGAGTAGGATTGACTCGGTTCCTGACGTGAGCCTTCCCCAACGAAGCAAGTCCAAAGACTACAGCAACTAAAAAATCGGCGTAGCAGAGGTTCATGTCAAATGGCGACTTGCAAGCGAAGCGCGCACTGGAGCCAGCTTGACATGGTTCTCTGCGGGAGCTTCCCCAACGAAGCAAACCAAAAGACTACAGCAACTAAAAAAACATGCGGAGTCAGGGTTCGAGTCAAACTACGACTTGCAAGCGAAGCGCGCACTGGAGTAGGATTGACTCGGTTCCTGACGTGAGCATGTTTTTTTTATTTTCTACTATATGTTCTTTTGACTTTCTGAGTAGTTGTCATTTCCAGCGCTTTATCCAGCACGGTCACCTTTGAAATTCTTGCGTACGGCTGGAGACCTTTGTTTATTTTTGAAACGACTTCATTGATGGCATCTACAACCTTTTCAGAGTGGGCGTCACTTTCTCGCTTCAAATTCAATCTATTGAAAAGATCGTCGGAAGGATAAACGAGAGCTTCAATCTTTTCACTCTTCATTTCTTTATCTTCAACATACCCCTGGACTGTAATCTGGCAAATATCAGTCTCAAGCTGGAATGCGTTTTCAATTTCCTCAGGATATACATTCTTGCCGCCATCGGTAACAATCATGTTCTTTGCGCGACCACAGAGGATGAGATATCCTTCCTTATCGAGTTTTCCAAGATCACCTGTCTTGAAGAAACCGTCTTTGGTGAAGACCTTGGTGGTCTCCTCATTCATACGGTAGTATCCGTTGAACACCATTGGCCCTTTGACTGCAACTTCACCGGCACCATCTTCCGCAGGATCAAGAATTTTCATTTCCATCCAAGGGAAGAAATACTGGCCTACGGATTCAATCTTGAAATGATCCACCGGATTGAGGGCAATGATCGGACTTGTCTCAGTGAGGCCGTACCCCTGAACAAAATCAATACCCATCTCGTTGTAGATTTTAAAAACGCTCGATGCCAAAGGTCCACCACCACAAATTGCTATTCGGATGGAATAGATATTTGCCTGCTGAAGCACTGACTTGAAAAGCACCTTTCCAGGATTTTTTCCCGTAAGCTTCTTTATGATATATGAAAGCTCAAGAAGAATTTTAATGACACCATAAACAACCGGACCTTTGGCTTTGATTCCCTTCATGATTCCGGCAAGCAGCTTGTTGAACAGCAACGGCACACCAAGCAGCATTGTAATCTGGCCTTCCTTAAGTTCCTTCATGAGCCGTGTGACTGCCATGGATTTACCGTAGACAATTTCAGCACCTACAGAAAGGGACTCGATGAAAACAGCCTGCATTGTATAGGCGTGGTGAATCGGAAGAAGAGCATAAAAAACATCGTTCTCATCCAGATACATTCTTGTCTGTGCAATATACGTATCCGACACAAGATTTTTATGAGTAAGCATGACACCTTTAGGAGTGCCGGTAGTTCCGCTTGTAAAAAGGATGACTGCAAGATCGTCCTCAACATTGACATGCAGGTCAACGCATGGTTCCGCCTGGAGTCCATAAACATAGGTCTCAGAAATTTTTGGATTTAGGGAATAGACCTTGAAGTCAAAAGTTCCGTTTGAAAAATGCTGATATTTTTCCTCATCTACAAAAAAGAATTTCGGCTTTGCTGTGGAAAGAAGATTTTCGAGTTCCTTTTCATGAAGGGCATAATCCATCGGACAGACAACAGCCCCGGCAAAAAGACCGGCAAGAAAAACGGTTCCCCACTCGGGAGAATTCTTGCCTGAAACTGCGACGCGGTCACCTTTCTCGACACCATTATTTTTCATCCAGGAGGCAAGTGCGATTACCTTTTCACTCACCTGTCTGTAGGAAAGAGTCTGCTTGCTGCCACCCTGCCCCTCAAAATCAGTAAAGCAAGGTCTGTCAGGAAATCTGGAAACTGTTATGGAAAACATCTCCGGAACAGTAGGCCACTCACCGGCAAATTCCTTACCGCGATATTCATCAAGAAAATCCCATGGTTTTCTAGTTTTATTTGTCATAGTCCAACATCTCCTTTTTATTTTCTAGAAGCTGATTCCTTATGCTTCTTCTTTTCCTCGTATTGTTCCACATCCGCAAGTCTGAGCAGCTTTGAAAGGTCAGATTTTTCCTCACTGAACTCAACCGCTCCAAGACTTATTGACAGCGTAAATTGCTCATTTGAATTTTTATTCCATTCCCTGCACAGATTGTTCATGCGTACCTTGAGTTTTTCAAAAATCGGAAAAGTAAGGGAAATCGAAAGGATGGCAAATTCATCACCACCAAGTCTTCCTATCGTATCCGCTTTTCTGAACGCCTTCTTCAAAAGTTCTACTTCAGCAAGAATGGCCCTGTCTCCTGCATCGTGACCATAGGTATCATTGATTTTTTTCAGGCCGTCAATGTCTCCATAGACGACAAGACCTTTTTTACCGGCAGCAACGGCGGCAGACAGTTCCTTCTTTGCGATTTTCATGAATCCGCGTCTGTTGAAAATTCCGGTAAGTTCATCCGTCAATGACAGAACTGAAAGGTCGCTGTTGGTTTTTGCAAGGGTAATGTTTTCCGCCTGTCTCCTAGATACCTCGAAGGCAGAGCAGATTGATTTTGCGATGACGGAACACAGCAGCGTATAGATGAATGCCTCGTAGTTTCCAAGCCTTACAACCAGATACCCGTAGAGAAATTCCCCGTGGTACAATGACATTACCGTATTGTCTCCGCTGAGAAAATCGGTGAAATAGTCCGGCAGAAGACTTTTCTCACAGTCAAAGAAAGAATCCGGATTGTAGTTCAATGTCTGCTCTTCTTCACTGAAGGCAAAGTAGACCCTGGCTTTTTTTGGAGGTACGCCAAGTTTTTTTGCAGTCTGTTTTATAGGGCTGTCAAAAAGACATATGGCTGCCTTTTTAATTCCGAGGGAAGAAAAATCGTCACGCAGATTGAGTGTCAACTCGTCCAGATTCAGATTTCCCTGAAGCCTGTTTACATGATACTGAACTTTCTGCACCTGTTCCTGGACCGCAAGGAATTTCAAAGTTGGATCAAAATCCATGGAGGAGTCTTCCCTTACGGTGTTGTTATTTTCATCCACGTAAACATTGATACCGCCTGTTTTCTTTATACAGCCGCAGGACTGCCGTCTGGTACAAAAAGTGTCGACAGTTGTAAGAAGATCTACTTTCTTTCCAAGAATCCTGTCGCAAAGAATTCTTGCACAAAGTTCACCCTGCAGGAAAACATTCTGATCTACGGAACTCAGAGTCGGATTTGAAGTTCTGCTGCTTGAAGTATTGTCGAAACCTGTGACCATTACATCTTCCGGAACAGACAGGCCTTTTTTGTGCAATCCTGAAATCACACCATAGGCAAGCTCATCCGTCACACACACAACAGCGTCAAAATCTTTTCCGTATTTTTCAACGTATTCCGTTATGGCATTTTCCGCAGAATAGAAAGTGTAGTCACCATAAAGAATATCTTTCTTTTCAAGAGCAATGGAATGTTTTTTCAGAACCTTCTTCATTATGTCAAGACGTTCCCTTATCTCGCTGCTTTTTGACCGCGTTGTAAGCAGAAGAAGTTTCCTTGCGTTATGGTCTTCAATCAGATGCGTTATTAAAAATGAAAATCCTTTTTCCGCACTTTCAACTATTGTGGGGATTCCCGGAATTTTCACATTCAAGGACACCATTGGCAAAGGAAGAAAGGATTTTACGATTGTCTGTATTTCAGAAAGGGAAACGTAATGACAGATGGTTCCCGTCGCGAAAATCACGCCATCGATGTTTTTTTCATTGAGAAATCTGGTCAAGGACCAGTCGTGATATCCAAAATCATCAGGAAGCCAGTTTGGTGCACCTGTAATGAATACAAGGACATCTATATTTCTGGAATTGCAGAATCTTTTGATTCCTCCAGCAAGCTGATAAAAATATTCGTTGCAACTTCCATAAAAAACAAGGCCGATTCGCATATGTTCAATTATAACCCATGTTTATTCTGTGCACCACATAAAAAAATAAAGCCCCCCGTCATTTAGACGGGGAGCCATTGCATTTATGCAAAAAGTTTTTTTCTATCAATACATTCCGCCCATATCTGGAGCTGGAGCTGCTACTGGAGCTGGTGGTTCAGGAATGTCTGTGATTGCACATTCTGTTGTAAGGAGCATTCCAGCAACTGATGCGGCATTCTGAAGTGCACAGCGTGTAACCTTTGCCGGGTCGATGATACCGGCAGCCATCATGTCTACCCATTCACCTGAAGCAGCATTGTATCCAACGCCAGTTTCTGCGCTCTTTGCCTTGTCTGCGATTACTGCACCGTCAACACCTGCGTTTTCTGCAATCTGGCGGATTGGTTCTTCAAGGGCGCGTTTGATGATGTCGAAACCAACCTTCTCGTCTCCAACAAGGTTTGCCTTTGATTCATCAAGAGCCTTTACAGCCTGAATGAGTGCGATTCCACCACCACATACGATACCTTCTTCGAGGGCAGCACGGGTTGCGGCAAGTGTATCTTCAACACGGAACTTCTTTTCCTTCATTTCTGTCTCTGTGATTGCACCGATTTCGATTACTGCAACACCGCCAGAAAGTTTTGCAAGGCGTTCCTTGAGCTTTTCCTTGTCATAGTCAGAAGTAGACTTTTCTACCTGTGTCTTGATTTCGTTTACGCGGTCAGCGATGGCAGCCTTGTCACCGTTTCCGTCAACGATTGTTGTGTTGTCCTTGTCGATCTTTACAGACTTTGCTGTACCAAGGTCTTCAAGTTCTGTTGTCTCAAGCTTGAGTCCCACAGCCTTTGAGATTACCTTTCCGCCTGTAAGGATTGCGATGTCCTGAAGCATTTCCTTACGTCTGTCACCGAAGCCAGGAGCCTTTACAGCACAGCACTTGAGGGCACCACGGATTGAGTTTACAACCAAAGTTGTAAGGGCTTCACCGTCTACATCTTCTGCGATGATGATGATTGGGCGTCCAGTCTGGGCAACTTTTTCAAGAACTGGGAGAAGGTCCTTCATTGTGCTGATCTTTTCATCATAGATGAGGATGAATGGATTTTCGTAAGAACATTCCATTCTTTCGCGGTCATTGATGAAGTAAGCGTTGATATATCCACGGTCAAACTGCATTCCTTCTACAGTCTTTACAGTTGTGTCCATATTCTTTGATTCTTCAACAGTGATTACACCGTCCTTGCCAACCTTTTCGATTGCTTCAGCAAGAATCTTACCGATTTCAGGATCGTTGTTTGCAGAGATTGTTGCAACGTGAGTGATGTCGTCGTTGCCTTTTACTGCGCGTGAATTCTTCTTGATTTCTTCAACAGCCTGAGCTGTAGCCTTGTCGATGCCGCGCTTGATTCCGATTGGAGTCATTCCGGCTGAAACCTGCTTGAGGCCTTCGCGAACGATGGCATAGGCAAGCACTGTAGCTGTAGTAGTTCCGTCTCCTGCAACATCATTTGTCTTAGAAGAAACTTCGCGAACAAGCTGAGCACCCATGTTTTCAAATGGATCCTTGAGTTCAACTTCCTTAGCAACGGAAACACCGTCCTTTGTGATTGTAGGTGCGCCGTATTTCTTGTCCAGCATTACAAGGCGGCCGCGTGGACCGAGAGTAACTTTAACTGCCTTTGCAATCTGTTCAACACCAGAGAGCATCTTCTTGCGTGCATCTTCACCGTAAACTAACTGTTTAGCCATGTTTATCTCCAAAAAAAATGATTTAATAGATTAATTGTGTATAAAGATAATAAAAAAATGAAAAATCGACAACAAGTTACCGGTTTTCTTTTATCACCACCCGGTCACCATATAATTGACAGTTAAATTTTCTACTCTTATAATAGAAAGACACACACTTTTTTGGAGTTCAATGATGGAAATCAATACAATTCGCAGTATGTATGGTCCTTATTTCAAGCAGATCGCGGAAAATTCCGTAGCTGCGGCAAAGATCGACGCTTCAAACGTATATCAACCGGCAAACGAGAAAAACAGATTTCTTATCGACAAGCTGGTTTCAGACAATATCCTTCCGGAAAGCCACATCGGCGCAAAGGAAAACTTTCTGGACTTCTACAGACAGGTAAAGGAAGGTAAAAGCGGACTCATTCTCATGGAGCATTATGCAAACACGGATCTTCCGGCCATCATATATATGCTTGCCAACGACGGAGATCCAGAGCTTGCTGAACTGTCAAAGAAAATTGTCGCCATCGCAGGAATGAAGCTCAACGAGGACGACCCTATCGTCCGTGCATTTGCGGAAAGCTTTACACGTGTTGTCATCTATCCTACACGCAGTCTGGACAAGAACGCAAAGGATGTCTCTGAAGAAGAAGCAAAAGAAGAAGAAATGAAGGCCCGCAAAATCAATCTTGCAGCCATGCATGCCATGGACGACTGCAAGCGCCGCGGTGAAGTAATCCTCGTATTCCCTTCAGGAACACGCTACAGACCGGGACATCCGGAAACAAAACGTGGACTCAAGGAAATCGACAGCTACCTCCGTCTTTTTGACGTTGCCATCCTCGTAAGCATCAACGGTTCCATACTTCAGATTCAGGATGGAAAGGAAGATATGCTTTCTGACGTCGTCGTTCAGGACAAGGTTGTAATCAGCGCAAGCCCGGTAATCAACTGCAAGCAGTTCCGCAAAGACTATCTTGCCACACTTCCAGCTGATGAACCTGATCCAAAGCAGAAGGTAATCGACCGCGTGATGCAGATTCTTGAGGAGCAGCACGACAAGGTTGAAGAAACAAGACTTAAATAGAACACAAAATGAAAGGCACCTGACATTGGCTCGGGTGCTTTTTTTTTAACTTGAAAATAAAATGCTAACATCCGGTGGCCAAGGTTCCGACAATGAAAGTATAAAACTAGATTTAAATTAAGACGGACAGAGTATGGCAGAAAACGAATCATTCAACACAAAAATCATAATGGCAGCGGCAGACCGCGAACAGTGGTACGATGGAGTTCAGCTTCCTAAAATTCAGGACGACTACAGACTTCACCTTTCATGTGTACGTAATATTTTTGACGCTCTTGTTAAGCGCGGACTCATCATTCCTGACCCATACAAAAAGGACAATAAAGTCACTTCGATTCAATCTCCAGACACAACTCCGTTCAACGACAATGAAAGGGCACAGGTCCTTGGTATCCGACTGAGCAACTATGAAAGCATGGTCGACTATGTCTGCAACTACATGCGCTTTTCCGTTGAAATGCTGAACATCGAATCAATCAAAAAGATGCTTGAGCTGAACAACACATTCTCATGGAACAACCTTTCGCTGAATTCAACACGATGCAACACTAAAGCTCTCGCAACATCATTGAACGAACTTAAGGCCAATGCCGACCAGCTTACAATCAGCATGATCAAGGACAATACCCTTAAGACACAGAACGCAATGGAAGAAATCATTACTGTTCTGAAAGATCTTGCTGAATTCCAGAGGGAACGGTACAAGCTTGAAATAAGAAAGACTATCCTTGAAAATTCCGCATTCGACAAGGCAAAAGCTTATGCTTCAACCGCTGGAATGGTTGCGGAAATCAGGCGTCTTTTCACATCATGCATGCCACGCCGTCCGATGAATGCTGAACTCATCAACGAACTTTCCCTTGAAGAAACAGCACCAAACAAGGCAGAACTGCAGGCAGCCCTCCTTGCAAAAATTCAGGTGAAGGTTGAATCTACGGAATCAAAGGTTCAGAAAGTCGACATCCATGCAATCCTTATGGAATCCCTCCGCCTCGTCGGAACAACCTACGACTCCTACAAAGTCGTACTGGACAAGGTCGTCGCAAACCACGACATCCTCCAAAGCGGAAAAAAATCATTCAAGGAAAAACTTAAGAAACTCTTGAGGAACCTCTTTGGCCTTGAAGAGCCATCTGTAGATTACGAAGTTGTCATCACGGACAAAAAGACTGATGCAAAGAAAAAAGAAACCGTGCACTACAAGGAGTTCACAGAGAATCTTCTTAAGCGCATCAAGATATACTCGGCATTTGCGGTGAAGGACACTCCAGGGTACACAAGAATTTCCCAGCAGAAAGACGAAGCCATCCTTGACTATCTTAACAAGCAGCTTGTTGAGAACAACCATCTTTTTGCACTCATCATCGCACTTGATGATTATTTCAAGAACAATGCAAATCCTGTTGACAGACAAAAAATCAAGGGATGCAGCATGGAACTTACAACAATTAAAAATATCATCGTAAAAGCAAATCAGCAGAGAAGCGATTATGTTGCCTATGCTGAAGAAGCGGAACAGATGAGAAAACTTGGATTATGATGGTCCTGCAGTCTGCTCAGGCATGGACCACATTCCGGGTTACGGAGAACTGAATTGAAAAAAAACATACTGGCTAAAGTGGTTCTTTTTTTAGCGGGAACCACTGTTTTTTTTGCTGAAAATCTTCCGGAACAGAGAGTAATCAACATCTCCGTTTCAAACCATGTGTACAACATGAATCCAATGACAGCCGCATACACTGCAGAGGCGGAACTCTTTACCGGTCTGTACGAAGGCCTGTTTTCCTATGATCCCGCAAACCTGAACCCTGTACCGGCAATATGCACGTCCTATAAAATTTCACGGGACAAAAAAAGATGGACCTTTAATCTGAGACAGAACGCAATGTTCAGCGACGGAACTCCAATAAAAGCTCAGGATGTAAAGGACTCATGGCTTACCCTTCTTTCCACAAAAAACGCTCCTTTCGCATCCCTGATCGACAGCATTACAGGAGCGCAGGAATTCCGTGAGGGCCGTCTTGCTGCGGACAAGGTGCGCATAGATGTAAGGGATGAGCACACTATTGTCGTCCATCTGAAGGAACCAATGGGTCACCTTGCAAAAATTCTCTGCCACCATTCATTCTCTGTCTTAAGTCCAAAGAAGAATGTATACAGCGGTCCATTTGTTTTAAAAAAATCTGACTCTTCTGAAATAGTGCTGGAAAAAAATCCAAACTACTGGGACCATGAAAACGTAAAAATTCCAGGAATCACTTTCCACATCGGAGATGATTACGCCGAAAATTCATTCAAGTTCAACACGGGGAAATTCGACTGGGTTTGCGGAAACGCAGATTTCTCAAAAATCATAAACAAGACAAAGCTTCAGATGGGAGCGGAATTCGGCACCGTCTATCTTTTCTTCAAGATGCAGAACTATCCATGGACTCAGAAAGAATTCAGAAACGCGCTCATAGAAGCAGTACCTTTCGACGAGCTCAGAAAAAATTTCAGCATCCATGCGGAAACCTTCATCAACCCACTGCCTGGTTATCCTGCCGTCACTGGAATTTCCGACTGGGATCTTAGCGACGCAAAGGAAATGATGTCAAACGCACGCAAAAGATACGGAATCGGAGAAGATGAAAAACTGCAGATTGTTTTTGCAGTAATCTCCGGAGACGAACATCTGAAAGCCTGGGGAGAACTACTGAAAGAAGCCTGGGCTCCACTTGGCGTTGAACTTACAATGCAGAACACGACGGCTGAAAGATACAACTCGTCAATTCAGGCATGGAACGCAGATCTTTTCTATTATTCATGGATTGGTGACTTTGCAGATCCACTTGCATTCCTTGAACTTTTCAGAGGCAATTCATCATTGAATGTTTCGCGCTGGGTAAATGCGGAATACGACGACCTCCTGGTACAGGCAATGCGGCTTGAAAACACCGAAGAACAGTACAGGCTTATGGCAAAGGCGGAACAGATAGTGCTGGACGACGGAGTGATCATCCCCGTATCCCACCCTGTGAGCGGTCATCTTATAGATACTGAAATAATCGGCGGATGGAAAACCAACGCCCTTGATGTACATCCATTGAAATACCTATACATCAAGGAAACACCTAAAATGAAAATTCCAAACCTGGTGAAACACTCTTTTTAGTTTCAATTTTTTGAGGAAGCCTGAAGTATTGGTTTCAAATCAACGGAAATAAAACCTGCGCGTCCTGTCTTGAAGAAAGAACTTTCTTCCCAGGCAACGTACAGTGTGTTTCCGGAGATGGCCTCCTCTCCATATGAAAATCCGGAAGGAAGCAAAGGCAGCCTGAATGCGGCACTTACCTTGTCTTCATTTATCTTCTTGATGTATGTAGTTCCGTCTGAAAAAACAACCGCACACAGACCACTTGCGGCAGCAACAGCACCATGGGCATTGAGCATGAAATCTGAACTTCCAGTCTGACAATAGCTTACAGGTGAAGTCCCGGAATTATCACGCCATAAAACATAAAAGGAAATTTCTTCCGGAATGGATGACAGAAGATTTTTGAGATCTGCAGGAGCAGCATTCCAAAGCTTTGGCATGTTGAGTTTTTTGTATTCATCTTCAGTCATTGGGTTGAACAAAAAAGTTTCCTCGCCCATGGCAGGATTCAGATCGGCAAGATCCACAAGAGGCTGCCAGTAAAAATATGAAAATTCAACTCCCGATGCGACACTCTTTTTTGCGGCGCACGACCACGTAGTTCCGTTCCAGAAAAAACCTGAAATCTGATCCTTATCTCCAAGCTTCAGATTTTCGTAGGACACCAGCGGATAGAAAACCTTTGACACGGGGTTGAATTCCACGAGGAAAGGCCTTGACTGATGGATAATTCCCTGAGACTTGAAATCATCGTTGAAAAATGTACTCCTGAAAAGATAGAAGACAGGCATTCCGTTGGAGAAGACCATTGAATCAGCCGTATCATTTGCGAAAATGGAACTTTCAGGATAAAAATCGATTGAATCCTCGCCAAAAGCAAGAAGACCCATTTTGTTTACAATTGCATAGGCACCATATTTAGAGACACTGCCATTGGTTCCGTGGAAATAAGGACAGCTTCCCGCACTGGAAATTCTTACAGCCTCAGTCCATGGTCTTTCAAGAACAATGTCGGCATTTTGTGGAAGATTAATTTTTTTATATCCGGTATCTGTGAAACAATACCATGTATGGCTTTTTACGGATTCCAGTTCCTGAAAACTGTTGTTTTTCTGCACATCCTTTTTTGAGCATGAACAAAGCATAATCGGAAGAATCATCAGGGCAGCAAATATATTTTTCATGATTCCATATTATATAAAAATCAAGGATTCCGCCACTACAGCCAACGGTTTATTCCGCATGCCGACCCTTATCCGGCTTAAGATCGCTTTTTTTGAATGTGCCCCTGGCAATTCTATTCATGATGTTTTCCTTGTTCACTTTTAAAATGTCATCACCTAACGCAATGCATTCATTTTCAAAGCGTCTCCAGTTGAATGTTGAAAGGCAGTAGTTTTTTTCTTCACTGCTGTTGGACGATCCGAGTGAAAGTGAATAAAGAACCTCAGATGCAAAACAATAATCCTTGTCCAGTCTGTAATTGTAAGGATATATGGCGGCACATTTATTGCCTTCGGAATCCCAGGCTATGATTGCAAGGGAAATATTTTTCTCAACAAGGATACTGAAGGAATCTCCCGACACTTTGAATGTTCTGCCGGAAGAAGTCCTTGCAATCCACGTGTCATTTTTAGGAAGGGTAAAGGAAACAAGTTCATCCCCATAAAAGTGTCCGTACGATGAAACAGACAGACATAAAATAATTGCAGCAATGGAACCATATAATACTTTCATACTTATTATATAATTCCCAAAAGAAAAAAAATGCATGACACAGTACAAAAACTGCATCATGCATATAAACAATACCCGGGATATGAATCCCATGGAAAATACTATTTCTTGCTGAGGATATTGATGTCGTAATGTGTATAAGGAATTTCGATTCCTTCTGCACGGCAAGAGTTGACTATGGCTGTGTACATTTCATTTTTTGCCTGAATAAGATCACTGCCACCAAACCATACGGCAATCTTGATGGTGATTGCATCTCCAAAACCGTCAAAATAAACACAAGGAGCAGGATCCTTAAGAATGCACGGACATTTTCCAGGAATTGAATTTGCTACTGCAAGAGCCTTTTCCATATCGGAATCATAGCTGATTGGCATTTCAAAAACATATCGGCGGATTGAATGATGGCTGTAGTTGACGAGGTTGCTGTTGATTACAGAGCTGTTTGGAATACGCACCATCTGGTTATCCAGAGTGTTCACACGGACACTGAGAAGACCAACACTGTCAACTGTACCAAAGACATCTCCAACCTGGATGAAATCGCCAACCTTCATTGCCTTTTCACTGAGAACAAAAACACCGCTGATAAGGTTGCTGACACTTGTCTGGGCGGCAAAACCGATTGCAAGTCCGGCTACTCCGGCAGCACCCCAAAGGGCCTTAAGGTTGATTCCAAAAAGGCTTAGTATATACATCACGATGATGACATAAAAAACATAACTCACAAACTTATTTACAAGCATGTAGGTATGCTGTTCCACTCTTGGAGCTGCCTGCTTCTTGATGACATGCTTTATGATTCTGTAAAGAACATAGAACACAAGAATCGAAACAACAGCAATGGCAACTTTCATAAGGTTGCCCCAGGTAAGATATGCCATCAACTCATCAAGATGAAGCATGGTCCTTGTCTGGTCAGCCACCTGTGCAACTGACTCTACGACAGTCTCTTCCATAAATAAAACCTCCGATGCTATGGACAGAATATTATAAAATCTGAAAAAACATTCTCAAAAAAGTTTCTATATATATTTGTATTTCATTTTTTTAGAATATCAAGGATATGGTCAAGAATATGGCCTGCAACCTCATCTTTTGAAAGAACCGGCAGTTCCGTCTCATTGTCTTTTGTAATCAGTGTCACAACATTGGTATCAATGCCAAATCCGGCTCCTTCCGTTTTCAGATTATTGGCACATATCATATCAAGCTTCTTTTTTTCAAGTTTTGCCCTGGAGTTTTCAAGCATGTTCTGGGTCTCCATGGAAAAACCGCACAGAAACTGGTTTTCCTTTTTATTGGCACCAAGCCAGGCAAGGATGTCATCAGTCCTTTCAAGTTCGATCGAAAGTTCCCCATCCTTTTTCTTCAGTTTTTCATCGCTGACGTTTTTTGGTCTGTAGTCAGCAACAGCGGCGGCCTTTATGATTATGTCAGTCCCACTGAATTTTTCCTTTACCGCATCAAACATTTCTCCGGCAGACTGAACTTTAACAAGCTCAACACCAACAGGACATTCTATTGATACAGGCCCGGAAACAAGGATTACTTCGGCACCACGGCGATGGGCAATTCTTGCAATGGCGTATCCCATCTTTCCGCTTGAGTGGTTTGTGATGAACCGTACTGGATCAATCGCCTCTACAGTAGGTCCTGCAGTAACAAGAATTTTTTTACCGGTCAAATCTTTTTCAAACTGAATTTCATCAAGCACACATTCAAACAGATACTCAGCCTCGGGAAGTTTTCCTTTCCCCGTGTCTCCGCAGGCAAGATATCCGCTGGCAGGCTCTATTATTCCATAACCGTAGTGACGGCATTTTTCAAGATTGTCCTGTGTAACTGGATTTTCATACATGGCAGTATTCATGGCAGGTGAAATCAGTTTTGGACATTTTGCCGCAAGAAAAGTAGTCGTAAGCATGTCATCTGCAAGTCCGTTTGCAATTTTAGCGATGACATTTGCAGTTGCAGGAGCGACGATGAAAAGATCAGCCGTCTGCGCAATGGAAACATGGGTGGCCTTGAATTCAAAATTTCTGTCAAACGTATCCACAAGACATTTGTTCCCCGTAAGAGTTTCAAATGTAATCGGATTGATGATATTGCAGGCATTTGCCGTCATCAGAACATGGACGTTGGCACCGTTTTTTACCAGCATGCTTACCAGCGAAGCAGCCTTGTATGCCGCTATACTGCCGGAAACACCGACAAGAACATTTTTATTTTTCAACACTTTCATTTTCCTTACTTAGGCCATCAGCAACATCATATTCTTTATCATCGATATTTACGTCAGGATTTTTATCATCCCTGCAGTTTCTGTATTTTAATGGAGTCATTTTCTTATACCGATGGAAAATCTTGATGAAATAACTGAAATCATTGAAACCGCATTTCTGGGCAATATCCTGAAGCCTGTCATTTGTTTCGCGGATCATTGCACAGGATATGTTTATTCTAAACCAGTTGAGATATTCAACAGGCGCGCGATTCGTCATCTCCCTGAAGACACGACAAAAATATTTCGGAGAAAATCCTGCCGCTTCCGCAAGTTCTTCCAGTGTTATGTTTTTCATGTAATTTTTCTTGATCAGATCCAGAACAATCTCAAGCTTTTCATTTCTGATCCTCTTTTTTGCAGGAAGGACCTTTTTCTCAGAATAGAGATGATGTTTTTTTATGAGTCCAAAAAGAATTATCAGATTTCCTGCAGCGATTGCATCCCAGCCATCTTTCTGGTCACGCAAAGCCGCAAAAAAATTTTCCACGACTGTTCCTATATCTTTTTGAGATGCACGGAAAACATTTTTGACGCTTACGGTTTCATTCACGATGTCGCTGATAAACGAATCCGGACTGAATCCATGAAGCCGCATGAGTTCAATATCAAAAACGGCAGATTCATATTTTCCGATACCTTTATCAGCCGAGTCGCCGTGTATCATCTTTCCAGGGATAAGGCATACGTCACCTTCATTCAGAATTTCATCATGATCCATGAGAAAAATTCTATAGCTTCCGGAAACGACATGTATCAATTCAAACTCAGTATGCCAGTGAAGCCATAAATCATAGAAAGGATTTGCCGTATTGCAATAATTATACTGCAACGGAAACAAGACAGTTCCTCTCAGTTGAGATTCTTTAACAGGGATTTTCTGCTTTTTCTGTTCAGATACTTTTGTCATATTTTCACCCGAAAACAACTTAATTATAAGGTCAAAAAGGAAAAATTGCAATTTTTCGGACCACACTTTATAATTTAACCATGAACCTGAGATTTTACGCTGTAGCCGCCCTGGCTCTTATGATAATAATCTATCTGCTGAACTTCTACATAAACCGGCAGGCCCACAAGGAAGAGGCGGAACGACAGAGACTCCAGAAAAAAAGAGATGAAGCCGCAAAAAAAGGACTGCTCGTTTCCTGTCCCCTCTGCGGTACCATGCTACTGCCGGGGGAAGACCTTGTAAGCCGTGTTTACCGGCCGATGAATGTTCCTGACCAACTATGCACAATAAACGGATGCCCACACTGCTACCCTGCTCCAGAACCAGGCTTGAAAAGAATCTGTCCCGTCTGCCACAGAAACGTTCCCTTAAAAGACGGCCATCTGATAGCCCGTCTCTTCAACAAATCCGACGGAAAGAAACACGTAATAGTTACCGGATGTACAGAATGTTCTAAAGGTGTTAAATAAGCAACCGTCAAGTTTTCGTCAGAAAACTTGAGAGGAAACGGCAGTTTCCTCCTTGCACCGAATGTTCTAAAGGTGCAAAATAAGCAACCGTTCAGGGTGGTTGAGCATAGTCGAAACTACCCTGATATCACTTATCGAACAGCCTCCATGCATGGATGCCCCACTCCGTAATATCGCTGAAATAAGTAAAAAAATTCCAAAAAAAATCATTTTTTTTTCTAAAGTTTAAATTTCAATCTCCGACAATCAATGTATAGGGTGGTAGACCCAAAAGTAGGGGAAGCAAATGCACAGTTTGCTACAACTATAGTACCTTGATCATAGGAGATAAATTATGGTTATCAATCACAACATGAGTGCAATGTTTGCACAGCGTTCAGAAGGTATCACTGAACTCAACAACCAGAAGAACATGGAAAAGCTCTCTTCTGGAATGAAGATCAACCGTGCTGGAGACGATGCTTCAGGACTCGCAGTTTCTGAAAAGATGCGTTCACAGATCCGCGGATTGAATCAGGCTTCTACAAATGCAAAGAATGGTATTTCTTTCATCCAGACAACAGAAGGATATCTCCAGGAAACAACAGATATCGTACAGCGCATCCGTGAACTCGCTGTTCAGTCTTCAAACGGTATCTACACAGACGAAGACCGCATGCAGATTCAGGTTGAAGTTTCTTCCCTCATCGCAGAAGTTGACCGCATCGCATCTTGCGCACAGTTCAACGGTATGAACATGCTCACAGGTCGCTTTGCTCGCCCAACAGGTGAAAACAACGTTACAGCTTCTATGTGGCTCCACATCGGTGCAAACATGGACCAGCGCACACAGGTTTATATCGGAACAATGTCTGCTTCAGCTCTCGGACTCCGCTCAGTTGGAACAGAAGAAATCATGTCTCTCGAAAGCCCAGATGAAGCAAACCGCGCAATCGGTACTCTCGATGAAGCTCTCAAGAAGATCAACAAGCAGCGTGCTGACCTTGGTGCATACCAGAACCGCCTCGAAAAGACAGTTGTAGGTCTCGACATTGGTGCAGAAAACCTCCAGGCTTCTGAATCACGCATCCGTGACACAGACATGGCTAAGGAAATGGTTGACTTCACAAAGAACCAGGTTCTCACACAGGCTGGAACAGCTATGCTTGCACAGGCAAACCAGTCTTCACAGAACGTTCTCTCACTCCTCCAGTAGTCATAAGAGGGCTCGCCCTTTTATCGCAGTTTTCCAGACTTTCATCATCGCCGGGCATACGGAAAACTGCTGGATGAAAATGAACACTCCCACCTCGGGAGTGTTTTTTTTATTTAAACTAACCTTTAATTCCAGTTGTTTTGAATTAACCACAATTTATTTGCGAATAGAGAAAATTGACCTTATAATTATAAGGATATGAAAATTCACTTTGCCGGTGCATTTTACAAAAAAATTGAAGAATCCTCATTCAAAATCAAATTTGTTGACGGAACAAAAGAGTGGGTTCTTCTTCATTTTTACAACCCTATGCTCATAACATTGAACGGCAACCAGATTGAGACACAGCCAAACGCATGCATTTTATACAGGCCAGGGACTCCACAAATTTATTGGGGCAGAAACGGAGAATTTGAAAACGACTACATCAGGTTCATTCCGGAAGATGAATCTTACTTCAACGATTTTTCCATACCTCAGGATGAAATTTTCTATGTGACTGACTCAGACATTATCAAGCGCGAGATGATGGACATAACATACTTTCTGACGGAACGTTGGGAAAACCACGACCATGAACTTCATGACCGTCTCAGTAAAGTAATGTCGAACCTTCAGGTAAACAGAATCTTTCCAACTCAAAAAACAAAGCGCGACAATGAGACAAGATTCAGACTGTCACAGCTTAGAAAAGAAGTTCAAAAGTCACCTGAAAAATGGACGGTCGACCTTATGGCGGATAATTTCTATCTCACGCGATCACACTTTTCCGTGCTCTATAAAAAAACTTTTGGAGTCACACCTCAGTCCGATATCCGATTCTTTGTAAATGAAAAGGCTCTAAATCTTTTGAACACAACTGATTTGACGATCCAGCAGATTTCGCAGATGTGCGGATATAACGAATGCGAGAATTTTATCCGTGCCTTCAAGAAAATGAACGGAACTTCCCCTCATCATTACAGGAAAATCAAGACGGATTCCTGACACTATTTTTTCTACGGAACTAAAAAAGGCTGTCCATGACGGACAGCCTTAATACTTTTTGTGTATCAGCTTCAGTTTTTTGAATTCTTTCTTGAAAGAACAATACTCTGAATAAGAAGGAACAGACAGATCATGAATGCAACAGTGATGTTTGTCCACCATGCATCATCAAGACCAAGTGACGAAACGATGTTCTTGATTGTTGCCAGTGAAAGAACGCCAAAGAATGTTCCGGCGATATTACCTACACCACCGGTAAGCATTGTTCCACCGATGATGGAAGAAGCAATCGCGTTCATTTCATAACCACTTGCATGGCTTGGAGATGCTGAACCAACGTGCATGAAGTACACGAAACCACCAATTGCCGCCAGGATGCTGCAGATGAAATGTGCAAGAAACTTTGTACGTGGAACATTGATACCAAGCATGTTTGCACTCTGCTGGTTGCCACCGACTGCATAGAAATTGCGTCCAAGTTTTGTCCACCTGAGTACAAGGAAAAGAATCACTACGACGAGCAGCGCAACAATTACGCCTGGTTCTATATAAGCCGGAATGAATTTTCCAACTTTGTTTACGGAACCGATTCCAAACACATGGATGCGTGTCTCAATGAGCTTTACAAATCCTTCGTGTTCAACATTGAACTGAGTTGAATTTACGATTGTCGTTGCACCCTTTGCAAAGAACATTCCAGCAAGGGTTACGATGAACGGCTGGATGTCGAGGTATGCAACAAGGAATCCCTGAACAAGACCAAAACCAACACCGATCATCAAGGCATACATTACAGCGCCTCCGATAGATCCGCCTTTCATATCAAGATGAACGGCACAGCACATACACACAAGAGCTGTCACTGTAC
>CALELJ010000124.1 GCA_937902445.1 uncultured Treponema sp.
AGGATCGAGTTTTTCTCCTCCTTCGATAGTTTTCATCAACTGCTTGTAAGTTTCTTTTGGCAGTCGAGCCTTCATTGTTGATTCGTTGAAAACGTTTTCTCCGAACATTGATGTTACTGCGTCCATTTGGACCTCCTATGCTTTTTCATCATGAGGGGCGCCTGCCCCTCGCTTCAAAGTCCTCGCTCACTTTCGTTCGCTGCGGTCTTTTCCGCTACCCCCTCGTGTGGGGATAAAAACAAAAGGCGTCGTGCATTACGTGCAGAAATTCTACCCATAAAACACGACGCCCTTGCCGATTTTTCTAAAACTTATAAAAACAAAAAAGGTCGCAAAACCACTATAGTTCTGCGACCTCATTGCCGTATGTTTATGTTTTACAGCGGATAAAAAAAATTGTCAATAAATTAAAACCTATTTTTGAAAAAAAATATAAGAGAAGCTTATTCTTCTATAAATTATTTTTTTATTGACTTTCGATTTTTTTTTCACTACTTTGATTCTGTAAAGGGTTATAGCTGGTGTTTTTTGGACTCCCAATATTGTAATTATTTGTTAATTGAATCTTTCTGATTCTTTTACTGGCTATACGAGTTTTACCTCACGTCTTCAGAATTGGGACTGAAGGACTAAGGCACAGACGTGTCTTTATTCCAATTACAGGAGACGTGTATGGCATTATCTTATAGACCATCTCGTGATGCACTTTTAAATCCGTGTGCAGATCCAACTTTCAAAATTATTTTTACAGATGATTCTGATGAATCCCGCGGCGCTTTAACCTGCTTTCTTTCCGACATACTGGAAAAACAGGTTACAGATGTAGTTCTTCAGCCTAATGAGCTTTCAGGAGAAGCTTTGGATGACAAGCAGTCCGAATTTGACATCAACTGCAAAATTGACGGTAAGGCGGTAAATATTGAAATGCAGGGGCGCAATGAAAATGCCTGTTATGGCAAGCGTGCTGAATATCATGCAGCCCATTTGTTGAATCATTATACACCGCGTGGAAAAGAGTGGCAGGATATTCCACAGGTTTTTCAGATTTCAGTTCTCAATTTCATTTTTGATGTGGAAGAAGATAACTGTATCAACTGGTACACAATGAAAAATGCAAATGGACGCCAGATAGAAAACATCCTCAATGTTATTTTCATTGAGTTGCCTAAAATTAAGCAGCTCCCAGATGATGTTTCAAATTTGACGAAAACTCAGATGTGGGGTAAATTCTTTTTGTACGCTTCCAATAAAGACAAGCAGGATTTCATAAAGGAACTTTGCATTCATAACAGGGGGATAAACATGGCGGTGACAGTACTTGAACACGTTAGTCAGGATGAAATGAACTGGTATCATGAAAGCAGATACTGGATGCATGTTTCTGACATGAAAACTGCTGAACGCCATGCCATAGAAACTGGTATGGCAAAAGGTCTGGAGCAAGGAATTCAGCAAGGAATCGAACAGGGCATTCAAGAAGGAATTCGGCAAGGAATCGAGAAAGGTATCGAGCAAGGAATCGAGAAAGGTATCAAGCAAGGAATCGAGAAAGGTGCTAAACAAAAAAATCTTGAAAATGCGAAGAAAATGATGGAATGTAACGTTGATTTTGAAACAATTTTTAAGATTACAGGAATTACAGAAGAAGAATTAGTCAAATAAGTCAGATATCAGTTTGAAAAACAATGATGCCCCGATACTTTTTTTGTGTCGGGGTGTTTTTTTGCGTGTGCATCGGTTCAATGATTCCGTATAGGAAAACCCCCAGTGAATAATTAGAAATTTTTGTTAAAAACAAAGGATGCATTGACTTCCTGAATTAGATTGTATACAATTTAATTGTATTAAAGATAACGCAATTTAATTGCGTGCAATTCATCGGAGGTAGCATATGAATGCATTTGATTTCACTGTAGAAGCACAGGATGGAAGCAAGGTTGAACTTTCACAGTTCAAGGGAAAGGTATTGGTGATCGTGAATACAGCAACAGGCTGCGGATTTACACCTCAGTATTCGGAACTGCAGGAAATGTATGAAGAACTCAAGGACAAGGGACTTGAAGTTCTCGACTTTCCTTGCAACCAGTTTGCAGATCAGGCACCTGGCACTGATGAAGAAATCCACGACTTCTGCACCGGAAGATACGGAATCACATTCCCTCAGTATTCAAAGATTGATGTAAACGGCGACAATGCAATTCCGCTTTATAAATGGATTACAGAAAACACAAAGTTTGAAGGCTTCAGCGGTCCAATGTCTGTGATTCTTAAACCGATCGTCAAGAAGATGGACGAAGACTACAAGAACAACGGAAAGATCAAGTGGAACTTCACGAAGATCATCGTCAACAGGGAAGGGGAAATTGTTGCAAGATTCGAACCTACAGCAAGCATCAAGAAAGTTGCCGAAAAGGTAAAGGAGATCCTCTAGAATGTTTCATTTTGACTATCTGACAGAAAATACATGCTCAAAGGTAATCAGCATGGATATTGACGGAGATGTTGTAAAGAACATAGAATTCATGGGCGGGTGCAATGGAAACCTGAAGACGATTCCACTGCTGCTTGATGGATGGACTGTGGATCAGATTGAATCAAAGCTCACTGGGATCATCTGTGGCAGAAGACCGACTTCATGCAGTGATCAGCTTGCAAAGGCTGTCAGGGCAGGCTACCTTGCGTCCAAGGATCCCAATTACAAATCTCCCTTAGAAGAGGAATAAAATGAGCAATAGGTACGATGCGCTTAAGTTGGACAATCAGTTGTGTTTTCCCCTGTATGCGGTTTCAAAGGAAATCGTCAGGAGATACACGCCGTTCCTGAATGAAATTGATCTGACTTACACTCAGTACATTGCGATGATGGTAATGTGGGAACACAGGGAGCTGAGCGTAAAGGAACTTGGAAAAAAGCTTCTGCTTGATTCCGGAACCCTTACGCCACTCCTCAAGACCCTGGAAAAAAAGGAGCTTGTGACAAGGGAGCG
This sequence comes from uncultured Treponema sp., assembly GCA_937902445.1. Taxonomy (GTDB): domain Bacteria; phylum Spirochaetota; class Spirochaetia; order Treponematales; family Treponemataceae; genus Treponema_D. Next base: position 2,988 of record CALELJ010000124.1, read on the forward strand.
TTCAAAGACAGATGAAAGGTTTCTTGTTGTCACCATAACCGAAAAAGGAATGGAGCTCCGTGAAAAGGCTGTGGAAATTCCTGCAAAAATCGGAGGCTGCATTTCCCTTGATAGAAACGAGACCGTGCAGCTTTACGGAACACTAAGAAAACTCCTGTCCCAGTTTGACGGTCAGGAGTGCTGATTCAATCCAGCGGAATTTTCCCCTTTGGAACAAATTCTCCGTTTAGGGCACCGAACAATGCGGCGAAGGAATAGTTTGAATAGCTGTAGCCGCAGAGGATGGTATCTGCCCAGTCAAAATCCTTGAGAATGTGTACGGGCGACATGATGGAAAGGATGATCACCTTCTTGTCCATGTAGCGAAGTCTTTTTGCTATGCTTGCCGTATGTCTGTCGTAAACCGTAATTATTATCGTGTCAAAACTATCTGCAACCTGAGTAAGGCGTGCGGCATTCCATTCATCAAAGTTGCTTTCATCACGGCGCAATTCGTAGCTGAAGTGGAAAGTAGAAACTCCCGGATATCTTTTTTTTGCCTCGTTATACAGCGAAAGAAATGGGCCTGCAACAAGGACTTTTTCATTTTCAGACGGAACATAAGGAAGCGCCGTTTCTGCCTTGAACACGCTTATGGAGCGGCAAGCCTGTTCGATGAAAAATTTCTGTCCGTCCTTGTCCGGAATGTGCTCATAGATTGTATTTTCATCCGGATAGAGCGGAGCGTGGTTGTCATTCTTAAAATACTGTAGTTTTGCAAGTACGACTCTGCGTGCGGCATCTTTTACCCTTGCCTTGAATGCCGCATTCTGTTCCATGAGGGCAAGGTTTCTTGTCCACATGTTGTCATAGAGGCTGGCTGTTGACGATGAGATGATGATGTCATTGCCTGCATCGATCGCAAGGGTCACAGCCCGGGCAAAGGAACCCGCAAAAAGTGTGGCCCCGTTCATCATCATGTCGTCCGTGATTATCAGTCCGTCATAGCCAAGCTGCCCGCGCAGAAGTTCGGTGAGCATTTTTCGTGAGAGGCTTGCCGGAGTTCCGTCGCTTTCAATCTGGGGGAAAGAAAGATGTCCGCTCATGACTGCTGGAATTTTTGCCTTTATGAGATATTTAAATGGAACCAGCTCACGGTTGTGCAAAGTGGTCTCATCGATTTCAATCTGTGGAAGTCTTCCGTGGCTGTCCAGGCTGGTGTCGCCATGTCCCGGGAAATGCTTTGCTGTCGGAATCACACCTGCGTCGATTGATCCTTGTGCAAAAGCTTCTCCAAGAACACCGGCGTTTACAGGTTCAGCGCCAAAGGAACGTGGACCGATTACGCTTGAATCAAGGTTTGAGTAGAGGTCTACAGTTGGAGCAAAATTCATGTTGATGCCAAGGGCACGGATTTCGCGGTTGATATAAAAACCTGAATAGTATGCGTCGATAGGATAACCGGAAGCTCCTATGGCCATGTTTCCCGGTGTATCGGAAGTTTCACCTTTTACGTGTCTTATCCATCCGCCTTCCTGATCCGTTGCTACAAACAGCGGAATTTTAAAAGGACGTTCCGCAGCTTCCTGCTGAAGGGTGCGTATGGATTTTGCGACTTTCTGGATGTTGTCTGTATTCCATCCAAAAACCTTTACGCTGCCAAGACCGCGCTGTGTGACCCATGAGTTCAGGAGATCGCTTGGTTCAGCACCTGCCCAGCCAAACATGAGGATCTGTGCGAGAAGTTCCTCGTCTGTCATTCTGTCAGTCAATTCCTGCGCAAGAATTTCATGGGGTTTGTTTGTCCAGAAATCCAGTGAACCGCCCTGGGCGGTTATGGTTCCGGCTGAGGCAGAAAAAATCATCGAGAAAACAAGAGGTTTGAAAAACTTCATTGAGCGACTCCAGAAAAAAATAGCATCATCATTCTATAAAAAAAAATTGCGGCTGTACATCAGAACAGGGAAAAGTTCAAGGCGATTGAAAAACGGTCCTTAAGCTTTCCCTTGTTGACGCCTGTGACTCCATATTGGATTCCCCATGACATGGTGAAAGAAAAAGAAGGGCTTGCAAGGGCGCCTGAATTTATTCCGCTTTTCAAAACCAGTCTTGCACCTGCGTATTCATTTCTCTGCATTGAATCAAGCTCCCTCAGGTCTTCATCAAGATGAAAAATTTCCATGTCGCGGTTCAGGAAATTCACAAGTTCACCGCTGTAGGATGCGATGAAGGAAATGTTATGGACATAAAGTGGAATGGATCCGAGTCCTTTCTGTGCTTCCCATGAAAACAAAACCGCATCAGCTTCGTATTCGGCAAAAATATTGTTTGACGGAACAAGGGCTCCGTAAAATGTCATGGGCAGATTGAAAGTGAAATAGTTTCTGTTGTCCACGGGAAGAATTTGCGGAAGTGAAATTCTGACTGCGGGATAAAGCTGGGAATATCTCAGACCTGTGTTGCTGTAATTGTTCAGCCTGAAAAAAATAGAAGAATCATCGCTGCCACAGCAAGAGGCCATGACATTCTTGTAATTGATTCCCGCTGCAAATCCAAGCCTTTCATGATATCGTTCACCAGTTTTGTGGATGTTGCTGTAAGTCAGAGAAACAATGTTTCTGTCGTAGATGTAGTTGTCTTCAAGCTGCCAGTCGCTGATGAAAAAATCCTTCATCCTTTCTTCGCTCATATCGTTTTTTCCGTAGACGAAAATGTTTGAGTTGGAAAGAACTATTTTTGAAATGTCACCTGTGCTGAATTCCATGGAAAAGTTCAAGTTGTTTGAAGCCTGCATGAATCCATCGCTGTCGAAAATGCAGTAGGTTGTGTCTGTCATTTTCATGCTGTCCGAAGAATTCCTCAAAATGAAAATCGTACCGGCTCCACCAGATTTATTCGTGGGATTGAAGGCGCAGGTGATTCCCATGTTGACCGTGTCGCTTGGATTGTTTTTGATGACTGTCACTCCAAGGGGATAGACGGAACCCGTTCCAAGGCAATCGCTTTCCCTTGTGAAATAGACCGAAGGCCCGATGTAATACGATTGCATCGTCGAAAGCGGAACTATGGTCTGACCCGGATAGAAGATTTTTTTGTAGTCCGAGATTTTTTCATGGGGAATTTCTGCAGGTATTCTTGATGAAGGCACAAGAGGAATTCCTGGAATTTTTTTTGCTTCAAAATTGAATTTGCTGCAATCCAAAGTATAGATGGAATTTTCGTCATAAAAATGGGCACTGTAAAAAATATTTTCGTTACAGGCGACGGGAGTATAAAATCCACCGGATACATCTTCCTGAAGGAATTCCAGTTCAAGAGCGCTGTCCCTGATTTTTCCCTTTGCCGGCCGTGGAAAAGATTTTGAGTCGCAGAAAGAAAATGCGACTGTTGTATTTCCGTCGGAGTCTGTTGAGACTGAAAGATTCATTGGAGTGTCGCAATCAAGACTGTATTTTTTTATGGAAAGAACTCCGTTTTCAAAGGAACCGCTGCACAAAAAGAATCTGTCCCCATCCTTCAAAAAGAAAAAAAAACTTCCGTCATCGTCGCCGTTTAGTCCATATGGAATCTGACTGTCGCCAAAATCATGGCGTGCAATTTCTGTCTTGATGTCCATCGGGTCGCATAAAACAAGGGCGCAGTCCTGTGCTGTGTTCTTTATGCAGGCAATGATTCTTTTTCTATCGCTTTCATAAACGCAAAAATCTTTCATTCCTCCGGAACCCAGGTCAGTCCACTTGTTTTCCTTGATGTCGAGGTAAGATGCGGACACTTTCCTTGTCATGTGATTGCTGTCAGTTTCAGTCACGCAGATGTATTTTCCACTGCCGGTGATTTTTGCTGATTCAAGGAATCCCTTCGTGAAAATTTTCTTTTGTCCAATCCAAAGGCTTCCCGTGGTCTCGTCAAGAAGGGCAAGGCCAGCGGGAGCAGTTCCGGCCAGGGAATAGCGGTGGAGGGATTTTTCATTGATGCTGGTTTTTGTAATTCCGGCTGTTGACTCAGGATTGCTGTCTGTTCCACTTACATCGATGCTTTCATAGAAATTTTTCCATTCGCTTTTCAAGGATGTGCCATAGGTTTTCCTGAAGACGCTGGATGTGGTGATGCCCTTCATGTTTATGCCTTTGTACCAGAATTCGGCATATTTCTCCATTCCATATTTTTCGACAATGAATTCCGTGAAGGCGCTTCCGAAAATATACGAGGCTGTCGTTGAAGGATAGATGCTTCTGGATCCAAAGCAGTCCGACCATCGAGGAAATTTTCCGCTTAGTTTTGCCTGTTTTATGTAGTGCAGAAAGACTCCGCTGTTCAGCCTTCCTTTTCCGTTCCTGCTTTCTTCATAGACTGAGGCACCTTCCTTTATGAAAGTCGGTAAGGTGATGTAGTAGCCCGGATTGTATATGTCACCAAAAATTTTCTGTGCGGCTGTCCAGAATCCGTTTGAAGAATTTGTCGTTACAAGATGTGTCAGTTCGTGAAGAAAAGTAGATTTCATCGTGTCGTCAAACAACAGCATTGTCTGGTCTGGCGTGGTGTCATAGATGACGATGTGGTTGTAATTATAGTTTGTAAAATATCCGTTGAATGAATCCGTTGATGAGGTTATGACGACAGGAATTTTTGAAAGGGGCTTTGTCCTGTATTCGGAGCACAACCGCTCAAGTTCACTGTCGGCACATGCGTAAATTTTTGCGGCGGTGTTTTTTGAGTTTTCGTCAAAAATAATATCAAAATATTTTGTCGGTGCATGACAGATTTTTTTCTCCGCGGAATAAGCAAGGGCTGAGAAAAATAAAAGTGCTGCTGCGACTGCCTTTATTTTCATCCGGAATTCTATTCCTCTGAATCTGCCTTCTTGAGGTTTACGAGTCTTTCATTGAGCACGATGTAGGCACCAAGAATTCCGCACACGCATGCCACGGTCTCGGCAAAAAATTTCATGGGAATCAGAATTGGAAGAAGTTCCACAAGAATTGTAAGGCTCAGGCTTGCTCCAAATGAAGTCTCTGCTTTTGGAATTACTTTTCCTTTTTCTGCAAGTATTTTTTTCTGCCCGTTTATTTTTGCATTCATCACAAGGAATGAAACAAGCCATAGGACAATGCCAAAAATGCATACGAATAAATTCATGTTCATAATGGAAGAAATATATCACGAAAGCGGAATAAAAAAAATGGGACTACCGGAATTAAGGCAGTCCCTTATATGTTATCGGTTCCCAGCTTTGCTTGAAAGAACCGGAAGGCAAAAAGAAAGCCCTCATCGATTGATGAAGGCTCTTTTGCTAGGCGTCGATCGGAATCGAACCGATGCATAGTGGTTTTGCAGACCAGTCCCTTACCACTTGGGTACGACGCCAAAGTGGTAATAATTTATCAATTAACTGCGTCAGTGTCAATAGGAAATACGTTTAAGCAATGTGCGTTTTGCGGACTCGAAGGCAAGGGGGATTTTTTCAATTTCTTCCTTTGTGGAGCAGGGCATCCATACCAGTTCTGAAACTTCCCCGCGCTGGCAATGGAGTTCCGCCTGTGGAGGAAGCTGGGCCTCAAAAAAAACGTCGCAGGTTTTGTATACCACGCTCTTGTACTCGTAGGTGTTCGGAAAGGATGCTATGTATTTAATGGAAGAAATTTCAGCTCCTATTTCTTCGCGGCACTCTCTTGCGGCGGCTTCTTCAAGGCTCTCGTCAGGATCGACAAATCCTCCGGGAAAAGCAAGGTAGCCTTTGCGAGGTTCCTTTGCACGCTTTTCCAGAAGCACTTCTCCGCGGTCGTTTATGATCACAAGACCAACTGCCGATGCCACGTTGTTGTAAAGGGTAAATCCGCAGCCAGGACATTTCCATTTTCTTCCGTTGTTTTCCGTCGCTATGTCTCTGCCGCCGCATTCAGGGCAATAAATAAACCTGTTGTTTTCCATACGGAATATTTTAGCATCATGGCATTTTTTTTGGAATTATCTCTTGAAATACATAGGCTGGTTTAGAAGCATGAAAAATCTACCGGTCAGTACGAGTCTGACAAAACCGCTAGATATCGTCGCTACATTCAAAGCCCGGCAAGGAAACTATCTTTCCGGGCTTTGAATGTTTTTGCCAGCCTCTTCCTTCCCTCTCGATTTTTCATGTTTCTGCGTTATCTGTGTAATCTGCGGGAGGTTGTTTCCATATAATAATTCTAACATATTTTAGATTTTTCTAACATTTGTTGAATTAGAAATGAAAAAATTGTATATTTATGGTGTGAAAATCGGTAGGCGGTGCCAGTCTGCAGCTGAACGCGTGGACCTTATGAAAACAGCCGGTTACGTTGTAATGAAGGATGTTTCATAAAAACTGATTTTAAGCCACAGGAGTTATTTATGTCTCTTACTCTTAATGACATCAAACACCCAGGAATCAAGGCTTGGGTAGAAGAATGTGTTGCAATGTGTGAACCAGACAACGTTGTAGTTACAGACGGTTCAAACGAAGAATACGACTGCTTGATGCAGAAATGTGTTGACGCAGGTCTTGCAACTCCACTTGCAAAGAAGCCACACAGCTTCCTTTTCCGTTCAGATCCATCTGACGTAGCTCGTGTTGAAAAAAGAACATTCATTTCTTCTGTAAAAGAAGAAGATGCAGGTCCAACAAACAACTGGATCGCACCTGCTGAACTCAAGGCAACAATGAAGGGTCTCTACAAGGGTTGTATGCACGGTCGTACAATGTACGTTATTCCATTCTGTATGGGACCACTCGGTTCACCAATTTCAAAGAACGGTGTAGAAATCACTGACTCAGAATACGTTGTTCTCAACATGGACATCATGACACGCGCTGGAAAGAAGGTTCTCGACATCTTCAATGCAGATGCAAATGCAGAATTCGTTCCATGTCTCCACTCAGTTGGTAAGCCACTTAACAACGGTGCTAAGGACAACGGTGTTTGGGCTTGTGCTCCAGTTGATCAGAAGTATATTTCACAGTTCCCAGACGAAGGACTCATCTGGTCTTACGGTTCTGGATACGGCGGAAACGCTCTTCTCGGAAAGAAGTGTTTCGCACTCCGCATTGCTACAGTTCTTGCACGCAAGGAAGGCTGGCTTGCTGAACACATGCTCATCCTCAAGCTCACAAACCCAGAAGGAAAGGTTAAGTATGTAACTGGTGCTTTCCCTTCAGCTTGTGGTAAGACAAACCTCGCTATGCTCATCCCAACAATCCCGGGATGGAAGGTTGAGACAATCGGTGACGATATCGCATGGATGAAGTACGGCGAAGACGGACAGCTCTACGCTATCAACCCAGAAGCAGGATTCTTCGGTGTTGCTCCTGGAACATCAGCAGAATCAAACAAGAACGCTCTTATTTCTGCAGAAAAGAATACAATCTTCACAAACTGTGCCCTCACAGAAGACGGCGATGTTTGGTGGGAAGGAATCGGATACCCAGCAAAGGGCAAGCTTGTTGACTGGAAGAACAACACACGCGACGCTCTTCCAAAGGACAAGGCTCCTAAGGGAGAAGAAATGGCACATCCAAACGCACGCTTCACAGCACCAGCAGGACAGTGTCCATGTATCGCAAAGGAATGGGAAGATCCAAAGGGTGTACCTATCAGCGCTATCCTCTTCGGTGGACGCCGCCCATCAACAGTTCCACTCGTACACCAGTCACGCAACTGGAACCACGGTGTATTCCTTGGATCTATCGTAGGTTCAGAAATCACAGCTGCTTCTACAA